>JBEANU010000045.1:0-8458 GCA_041165265.1 Bacteroidota bacterium
CAACATTGAATGGGCAATTCCACCTTATATAATTGAACGTAATAAACTCAATCATATTTACAAACTTTTGTTTGTTCTTGGCTTTAGTCTTTTGATAATCTAAATAAAACGGGAGAAGATAGATTTCAAAAGAAATAAGTGTATAAACAAGAGCACTTTGATAACCTGGGTCGTTGTTATCAATAATAAATGGTGCATTTGAATTGACAAAATTCGATGGGGTTGTATGCCGACCCTCATAAAAGACTTCAAAACATGACTTCTGCAACTCTATATATTGTTCACTTGTCAAACTCTTGTTTCTTGGAAAACTATAATTACCTAAATCTATCTCATTACGCATTTGATGTAATGCCCTATTTAGGTCTACATCGTATGTATGCCATTCAATTGTTAGATTTGTTTTCTTCATACTATTTGTTTTGTTATTTTAAATATCGGAAGGCACTTTATTTATATTTTAGATCAAGATATTCCTTGTCAATTTCTTCAACTTCATCTTGACTTAAAAAATTCAATTTTGAAAACCGCCCATTTTCAAAATTTGCTGATTTACAAACTGCATTTGTAGAAACAAATACTACTTTCATATAGGAATCAAAATACCCCCCAATTGAATTTGGATTTTCGATTAACAATACTCGACTGATTAGCAAAAGATTGATAAGGTTATCAACTAGTTCATTATACTGAATATCGATAATACCTAGTTTTTTATTGCTTAGCCAGACACCGATATTCATTAATTTTTTCTTTTCATATTCAAAACCAATATCAACTTGACTAGCAAGAATTATATTCATTTCTACTGGAAGTTGCCAAAACGGAAAGGCTTCATTCTCATTTAGATTTTTTAAATTAAAACCATTGTACATTTCTTTGAAATCAAACTTATCTATTTCTAAAACCTCAGTTGAAAAGAAAACAAACTCATTCTCTCTTAGTGGATTTTCACTAATAATTTTCTCAATTTGAAGTAATTCTGATGATTGCATTCCTGAAGACTGAATATTTTCATTGCTTAATAGAACTCCCTTAAGTCTGTTCGTTGTCATTTCTAATACTTCTGCCAATCTTTCTAAAGTATTTAGTGAGTCAATCTTCTTCAAACCATTTTCTAGTTTGCTATAATTGCTTTGTGTCATATTGAGCATTTTGCTCATGGCCTTTTGCGTTATCCCTTTTTCTTTTCTAAGGATTTTCAATTTAGTGTAATCGATTTTTTTCATTTTATTCTTTTTTACAAAAGTAAATCATAGTAATTCTAAATAAACCAATATTCCAAAAAGTCATATTTAGTAAAAGTAGATTTTCGGTAAAGTTTGCTGAATCGGATTTGATCACAATAATATTATTTTTTATGGCGTTCATTAGCTTGCTTCGCTTATGCGCAATCTAATTTAGTATATACAAATACCTGCTATCTAAATTTCCCAATTATCTATTTCAGGTTTATCTTTCCCACATGAAAAAAGCAATACTATTTCTATTTACACTATATACTTCAACATCATTTGCCCAACAAAAAATAAAACCTGATGCTGAAAAAATGCAATGGTTTGCTGATGCTAAACTCGGAATTTTTATTCATTGGGGAATTTATTCGGTGAATGGAATTGAGGAATCATGGAGTTTTCACAATAAAAAAATTCCTTACGCTAACTACATGAAGCAGATTGATGGCTTCACTGCAAACTTCTACAATCCTAATTCATGGGCTGAATTAATAAAAGAAAGTGGAGCAAAATATGCCGTCATCACCACCAAACATCATGATGGTGTGGCGTTGTATAACACCAAACAAAATGAGTTGAGTTTGGTGAAAAAGTCTTTAGCCAAAAGAGATTTGATTGCACCACTTGTGAATTCGCTTCGCAAAAACAACATCAAAGTCGGCACTTATTTTTCGTTGTTAGATTGGTCGAATAACGATTATCCAGAGTTTTTGAAAGATTCAGTTCGATATAAATTAAAATCTGATACGCTTCGTTGGCAAAGGTTTCAGCGATTTTGTTACAATCAAATTGAAGAAATTTCTACACAATTCAATCCTGATTTATTTTGGTTTGATGGCGATTGGGAACACAGCGCCGATGAATGGCAAGCGGAAAAAATTAGAAAAAATATTTTAACCCATAACCCAAAAGCTATCATCAACAGCAGATTACAAGGTTATGGTGATTATGAAACACCAGAACAAAATTTTCCTGTTACTCGGCCTGATTTTAAATATTGGGAATTGTGCATGACCACCAATAATAGTTGGGGCTATCAACCGCATGACACCGCTTTTAAAACTGTGGATGAAATTATTTCCATTTTTGCTGATTGCATTGGCAATGGTGGAAATTTGTTGTTGGATATTGGTCCGAAAGAAGATGGAACAATTCCACCGCAACAAGAAAATATTTTGAAAGAATTAGGTAAATGGACGAAAGCCAATCAGGAAGCCATTTTTGGGACTATTGCTGGTTTACCAATCGGACATTTTTATGGTGCATCTACTTTGAGTAAAGATTCATCGGTTATTTATTTATTCGTTTCTGGAAAAAACACAGGCGATATTGTTATCAAAGGGTTGGATGCAAAAATTAAAAAAGTAAGTGTATTGGAAACACATGAAACTTTGACTTCAAAAATTGTTGGAAAAATTTCTTGGAGCAATGTACCGGGTTTAGTATTTGTCAAAATGCCCGATACACCTACATTAAGGATGAGTGTAGTGAAAATTGAATTAGATGAAAAATTGAAATTGTATCGAGGGAAAGGAGGGTATTGATACATTGCAGTTCAATTTTTTTTAGATTATTTTTGTAAAAACAATTTTGATTATGACAGCAATTGCAATTAAAAAATTACATCAAAATATCGATGAAATTAAAGACCCAAAATTATTGAAAATGCTGAATGATTTAGTTTTGTACGTTAGGAATTCTCAATCTATAAGTATTCAGCAATATAATTCTGAATTAGAAAAATCAGAAAAAGAAATTGACAAAGGCGAATTTTTTTCGCAGACCGAAGTGAAAAAAATTGTTTCAAAATGGAAATAAATTCATTGGAAATAATTTGGAGTAAATCTGCTACCAATCAGCTTTACCAAGTATTTTTATTCATCAAAGAAGATTCGCCGCAAAATGCAAAAAAAGTAGTTCATGAAATAATTGCAGCAGCTGATGAACTTGTTAATTTCCCCGAACGACACCCAAAAGATAAATTCAAACGCAATAACAAAGGTGATTACAGAGCATTGGAATTGCACAGCATCCGAATTGTTTATCGAATTACAAAAACAAAAATTAAAATTTTAAGGCTTCGTCATACCAGTCGTGAGCCAAAGATTTATTGATATTTATGAAGAAAATATTTTTAGTTGGATTACTCGTAATTCTTATTCAATCAGCATTTTCACAATCAAAAGAAATTTTATTGTGTAGAAACAAAAAAGCTCTGTACGAAATTCTTGTTGATAAACGAGATTTGAATTCAATTGCAGCAGCTCAAATTGTTCAACATTATTTGAATGAAATTTCAGGGGTACAATTTCAAATTGTAGAGAAAGAAAAATTATTGCCAACACTCAACTATTCCGTTTATAAAAATCCTTATCAATTCTTGGAAGCTATTGGTTGTAGATATTTCACAGCCGATTGCATTTATATTCCCAAATTAGATGAAATAAAAATTGAACCCGAGAAAATTATTAATAACAAACCAAGCTTCAATTATCGTGAAGTTTTTTATGCTGAGGCATTCAAAGGTGATTTTGCAAAATGGCATGGCGTTGTCAATTCAAAAGATGAAAAGCGCAGTGAATGGGGCTTGTGGGTGCATACGTTTCAAAAATTAATTCCTGCAGAAAAATATTTTGAATCACATCCTGATCATTTTTCATTGAAAAATGGGGTACGAATCAAAGACCAATTGTGTTTATCAAACCCTGCTGTATTGAAGCTTTGTATAGATTCATTACAGACAAAAATCAAACGAAATCCAACTGCAAAATATTGGTCAGTAAGTCAGAATGATAATTTTGGTTATTGTGAATGTGCTGATTGTAAACGAACAGATAGCTTGGAACAAAGCCACAGCGGCTCGATGATAAAGTTTGTGAATGCAGTTGCCAAACATTTTCCCGATAAAATTATTTCCACTTTAGCATATCAATATACAAGAAAAGCACCAGCACATATTGTGCCTGCGCCTAACGTGAATATTATGTTGTGTACGATTGAATGTGATCGTTCAAAGCCTTTGACAGCCGATACATCCAAGGGAAGTTTTGTAGATGATTTAAAAAGTTGGAGTGCTTTAACACACAATATTTTGGTATGGGATTATGTCATTAATTTTCATCATTATCTTATGCCGTTTCCTAATTGGCAAGTGTTACAACCCAATTTACAATTATTTAAAAAGTATGGAGTACAAATGGTTTTTGAACAAGGAGCTGGCAGTGATGAAAAGATTGAATTCGAAGAATTACGAACCTATGTTTTATCAAAATTATTGTGGAATGTAGATGCCAATGTGGATGAATTAATGGATGATTTTTTGAATAATTATTATGGTTGGAATGCTGCGCCTTTCGTCAGGCGTTACATCAATTTACAAACCAAATATTTGAATGAAAGCAAGCATGAATTATCAATTTATGAGCCTCCATTTGTGCATGCAAAAGGATTTTTATCGCCAACACATATCAAAGAATATTTCTCGATTTTGAATGAGGCTTATGATGTCGCAAAGTATTCAACTATAACCAGAGACAGAGTTGAAAGCTTGTTGCAAAATGTTAGATATGCTGATTTGGAAGTAGCAAAAAGCTTAGCATTTACTGATGATTGGTGTTTTATGCGTTATGATAATTCATGGTTGGTTAAACCTTATTACTCAAGAGAGTTAAGAGATTTATTAGAATCAGCGAAAGTGATAGGACCGAAGTATATTCATGAACGAGGTGGCACTTGGGATGACTATCGAAAACAAAATAGTTGGTACTTTACAAATTCAATCAGTCAGCATTTGGCAGTAGGAAGTAAAATTAGTTTTACAAAACCATTTGCTGAAAAGTATTCAGCTAATGGTCAAAATAGTTTGGTAGATGGTGTTAAAGGCACAATGGATTATCAAATGTTGTGGCAAGGTTGGCAAGGCGATGATGTAGAAGGTGTGATTGATTTAGGAAAAATAGATTCCATTTCGGAAGTTCGTTTTAGATTTTTAGATAATAATGAGGCTTGGATAATGGCTCCTCAAAATGTGGAAGTGGTGTTTTCAAAAGATGGTAAAAATTATGGAGATACTTTATCAGAAATAAATTACGGAGCCGCTACTGCACTATCACCCACAGTTGTAGAACTAAATTGTTTATCAGTGTATAGAATTGAAGCTCGATACATTAAATTCAAAATTAAAGCGATAGGCGATATGCCTAAATGGAGAGGAGTAAAAGGGAAAGCTTGGACTTTTATGGATGAAATTTCTGTTTACTATTATTATTCAGTAGAAACAAATCCAGTCCGTGAGGATAGATAAAGGCTATTTAAGAAAACAAAAATTAAAATACGGGTTCTGCTTTAGTACCACTCGAATATTTTCTCATGGAGTCAATGTGAAGTAGAATTCATCAATTATTACAGCTATATTTTATATTTTCACTTCATGAAAAATATTTCTCTTCTTGTTTTGTTCGTCATGGTTAGCTTATCGAACCATTTTGCAAATGCTCAAGATTTAGCACCGGTCAATGGTGTGCATGATGTTCGAAGTACTCATTATGCTTTTATTCATGCCAATATTGTTGATGCAAATCAGAATTTGCATGATGCAATTTTGATTGTGAAAGATGATAAAATTGAAGCAGTTGGAAATAATATTAGCATTCCCAAAGATGCTACCATCATTGATTTGAAAGGTAAATACATTTATCCATCTTTCATTGATGTGTATTCCAATTATGGTATGGCTGCGCCTTTGCGAACAGATAAAGGTCAGTATGAACAAACGCTTTCTAAAAAACGTGGGGCATATTATTGGAACCAAGCGATTCATCCTGAAATTGATGCAGCTTCAATTTTTAGTAAAGATGCTACTACTGCAAAAGCTTTTCGTAGTGCAGGTTTTGGAGCAGTGCTTTCACATCAGCAAGATGGCATTGCTCGTGGAAGTGGTTGTGTAGTTTCGTTAAATGATGAAACGGATTCTAAGATTATTTTGAAAGAAAAAGCATCGGCACATTATTCTTTTAGCAAAGGAATTTCATCGCAAGATTATCCTGCATCATTAATGGGTTCTATTGCATTGCTCCGTCAAACTTACTATGATGCTGATTGGTACAAGCATTCAGCCGATAAGAAAGAAATTAATCTATCGTTGGAAGCATTTAATGATTTACAAAATTTGCCACAAATTTTTGAAGCAGAAGATAAATTGAATTGCCTTCGTGCTGCAAAAATTGCAGATGAATTCAAAGTGAAATATTGGCTAAAAACTAACGGCAACGAATATCAACGCATCAATGAAATTACTGATCAAAGCGACATTGCAGGTTTAATTGTGCCTTTAACTTTTCCGAAAGTGTATGATGTCAGTGAACCTTTGGATGCGATGAATATCAGTTTGGCTGACATGATGCATTGGGAAGATGCACCTTTCAATTTGTATTTCATCAGCAAAAAAAATGTGCCGTTTGCGATTACGTATCAAGGTTGTAAAACCTCAGCAGAGTTTTTTAGCAATTTGCGTAAAGCCATCAAATGTGGCATGGATACAACTTTAGCATTGAAAGCATTAACTACTGTGCCTTCAAAAATGTTGAACATGGAAAATGAAATTGGCACTTTGCAAAAAGGAAAAATTGCTAACTTCCTGATTTGCTCTTCAAAAATATTTGATGAAAAAAATATCATTTATCAAAATTGGGTGAAAGGAAAAAACTACATTTTGAAAGACAATGGATTTAAAGATTTAAGAGGAGTGTATGCGTTGACAATGCCTGATTTGAGCAACACACAAATTTTTGTGAAAGGTTCAGCTTCAAATCCAGAATTTCAAATTACGAATTACGAATTACGAAAAGAGAAATCAAAAACCGATACTGTAAAATTAAAATGCAGTTCCTCTTTGAATCAAAATCTCATCACATTTAGTTTCAATTATCCAAAAGATACGAGCAAAGCGACTTACCGTTTTAGTGGTGTGATGAATGATTCGGTGTGGACAGGTCAGGCACAAAAACCCGATGGAAACTGGGTTACATGGTCAGCTATATTTTTGCATAACATTGAAGAGAAAAAAGATTCTGCAAAAAAATCGAAAGAAAAAAAATTAGAAATCCCAAAAATCAAGTACCCATTTAATGCTTATGGAAATGAGAAATTATTGGAGCAAAATAATTTTATTATTCGAAATGTAAATATCATAACCAATGAAACAGATTCTGTTTTATCAAACTATTCTGTTTTAGTTATAAATGGAAAAATATCAAAAATTGCAAAGAATATAATCATGACAGACAATCTTGTTTTCCCGAATGGATTGCAAGAAATTAATGGAACAGGAAAATATTTGTCACCCGGAATCATTGATGAACACTCACATATAGCCATCAATGGCGGTGTGAATGAAGGCACACAAAGTGTAACGAGTGAAGTAAGAATTGGCGATGTGGTAACAAGCGAAGACATCAATATTTACCGACAGTTAAGCGGTGGCGTTACAGCTGCACATTTGTTGCATGGCTCTGCCAATGCTATTGGCGGACAAACACAATTGATTAAATTGCGTTGGGGGCAATCGCCTGAAAACATGAATTTTGCTGGTGCTCCGGGCTTTATCAAATTTGCGTTGGGTGAAAATGTGAAGCAAGCCAACTGGGGCGATAACAGTATTACACGTTTCCCTCAAACACGTATGGGTGTTGAACAAGTGTATATGAATGCGTTTACAAGAGCAAAAGAATATGAACACCAAATTGCAGATTGCAAATTGCAGATTGCAAATTCAAAGACACAAAATCAAAAAAATTTCAGAAGAGATTTGGAGTTAGATGCACTCGTGGAAATCTTGCACAGCAAGCGTTTCATCACTTGTCATAGTTATCAGCAAGGTGAAATAAATATGCTAATGCATGTGGCAGATTCGTTTCATTTCAAAGTGAATACGTTTACACATATTTTGGAAGGTTACAAAGTTGCCGACAAAATGAAAGCGCATGGTATCAGCGGTGCATCTACATTTAGCGATTGGTGGGCTTATAAATTTGAAGTGATGGAAGCCATTCCGTACAATGCTTCATTAATGACAAAAGTAGGATTGAATGTGGCAGTGAATAGTGATGATGCTGAAATGGGCAGACGATTAAATCATGAAGCGGCGAAGAGCATGAAGTATGGCGATTTATCGGAAACACAAGCCATGAAACTTTGCACTATGAATCCTGCAAAAATGTTGCACG
>JBEANU010000046.1:0-2819 GCA_041165265.1 Bacteroidota bacterium
TTTTTTGCTTTTAATTTTTTCTAATAACCAATTTCTATCAGGCACTTCATTGTCATTTTCAAGCTGAAGAATTAATGTGTTGATTTTGGCTTCCGATTCTACCTTCAATATTTTTTGTAGGTAATTAATAAAACGCTTGTATCGTTTTTGATAATGATTGGATAGTTTTCTTTTTCGGTTGAGCAATTTTGTAAAGCTTACCATCAAATCATCCAATGTATCGCTTTCATTCAACTCAAATAATGTTTTGGCTTGTAATATTTTTATATCTAATTGATAAAAAATATCGGTATAAGCCACTTGATTCAGCAGCTTCAACGATTCAGTATATTTTTTTTGAATGAAAAATACTTTAGCTAAATTATAATTGTAAGCATTTTCAATTTCATCTTTTGGTAAATTTGAATTGTATTTTACAATAAAATTTTCAGCCCAATTAATTTCTTTTTGCTGAAGAGCAACAGTGATGATGTTTTTAAAATCCCACGGACTAATTATTTTTTGTTGAATAATTAAATCTAATCGCAAGCCTAATTTATAAATCTCAAAAATCTCTTTGTAGTATTTTGATTCACCTGAATTAATTTGAGCAATGCAATAATTAATTAAGAATAGATAGATTTCTTTTTGTGTAGTAAATAATAATTTACTTTTTTTATTCATTAATTTTTCCTTCAGCCATTTGTAATGCAAGGTTGCATCATCTAATTTTTCTAATAAAAGTATTTGACGATTGATTTCAATTGTTTCATCTGCTTGTTGATTTTGTTGCAGATAATCGAATAAAAAATCATCCCATAAAATTGAAATAGGTTGGTCAAACATTTTTTGGTAATGCAATGCTACACTCCAATATTTTAATTTTTGATGTAAATAAAAATTATCTAATGCGGTTAGCACTTCAGCTGTATTACGTGGCTTGGTGCGGCTTTGCAATACTTCTTGATAATTATTAAATTCTTGTTGCCACAAAAAATTATCAAAAAACTGATTTGTTTTTTGATTTACTTTTTCAATTTCTTGTTTTGCTTTAGTAGCATGAAAGGGAAATAGAGCAGTTAGTTTTCGTTGGTTTAATACTTTTAAAAATTGCAATGGAATGGTGTTCGATTTTGTTTCAATGGAATTTAGTGCAATAAAATTTGCCGCTAATTGATATAGATTAGAGCAGTGCTTATTAAATTGAATCGTATTGAATTTAACAGTTGGATTTATTTGTTTCCAAACTAATAAAGCATTAATTTCATTTTTGTTTCGTGAATGCAAGTAAGGACGAATGGCTTCATACAATTCATAAAATAAAGGATTAGCATTATGATACGGGCTTTGCAAATACAAGCGAAAGCGATGAATTTCTTGCGGCGAAAAAGTATTTAAAAGCAAAATTAGTTTTGAATTATTCATAATACTTTATATTTAAAATGGATGTAAATCTATTGATAATATTGATTAATTGAAATAATGCTGCATCATACTTTGGATAATACTGTTTTTTTGTACTTGTATTTTAATAATAAACAATGGATTTTTGTTCTACATAAATAAAATGATTATGAAACGGATAATTACAATACTTGTTTTTTTAGCTGTTGGATTGGCTGCAAAGGCACAATGGGTAACAATTCCTGATACTAATTTTGTGAATTCGTTAAATTCAGATGGGTATGGTGTAGCTTTGAATGGCAATTTGCTGGATACCACTAATATTCTTGTTACTTCTGCTACTAATATGCAATGCCGTAATTCTAATATTTCAAACTTAAGTGGAATCGAATATTTTAATAATTTAAATTATTTGGATTGTAGCTCAAATAACCTAACAGTTATTACAAACCTCCCTAATTCTATTACTACTTTATTATGTGATTATAATTTATTAGCTCAATTACCCAATCTACCCCATGCATTACAAATACTTTCTTGTGATAATAATAGTATTGGTAGTTTACCATTGAATTTGCCTAATTCAATTTTGGTTTTATCTTGTAGTAATAATTTAATTACTAATATTTCTGCTTTACCAAGTCAATTATTATTGTTAGATTGTAGCCACAATTTGATTAATTCAATTTCTGGAATACCAAGTTTGTTACAATACTTATATTGTAATAATAATAATTTGACGGGAATTAGCGGATTCCCATCGCAATTAGTTACGTTGAAATGCAGTTATAATGGAATTACAAGCATTGGAAATTTACCAAATTCTTTAGATACTTTAATTTGTTCTTATAATTCAATTACTACAATCACAAATTTACCAAATAATTTAAAACTACTTAATTGCAACACCAACCCTTTGAGCTGCCTTCCATATTTGCCATTAAGTTTGGTGGATTTAAATGGGTTTAATACACAAATTGGATGTGTACCAAACTATCCACCCATTGCACTTGCAAACTCAACTATTTCAAGTTACTATCCTTTGTGTTTGTCCTCTAATATAAATTCATGTTTTTCATGTGTTAGCTTTGATACAATTACTCAGATAATTTGCAACGGTAGTTCATATTTCTTTAATGGACATAATTTAAATAGTGCAGGATTATATTCTGATACTCTTCCTAATTATCTAGGATGTGATTCTGTAATTGCTTTGAATTTAATTGTTGGTCCCACAATTACCTTCACCGCCTCATCCAAATCTTGTTTTAATCCTACAAACTGCATTTCATTAAGTATGAATGCTGCTAATGGCACAGCACCTTATAGTTTTAATGTGAGTTCATTACATGGCGGCATTTATAATTCAGGCAATAAAACTATTTGTTATAGTAATCCTCAACAAGATACAATTACTGTTACTGTTAACGATGCCA
>JBEANU010000047.1:0-3809 GCA_041165265.1 Bacteroidota bacterium
ATTCTATCCAATCAGAAGCGCAATTTGTTAGTGTAAGTTGTGATAAGTTGAATGTGATTTATATAGGAGTTGATAATCCAATTACTATTGCTGTAAGCAATTATGATGTTTCAAAAATTTTTGTAAAAGTAGATAGTGGAATCATTTCAGGTGAAAATGGACATTACAATTGGAAAATTTTTCGTCATGCATTTGGTGGGGCAAACATTTATATTTATACAAAAATTAATGGTATTGATTCTTTGTTAGACAAGCTCAATTATCGTGTAAAAAGAGTTCCTGAACCAGTTTTAAAAGTTGGAGGAATGTCTAATTCAAAAACTATTAATATCATGATGTTAAGGGCGCAAAGAGGTATAGCTGCTGTGTTAGAAAATTTTGATTTTAATTGCCCAGCAAGTGTTACAGAATTTGAAGTGCAAGTAAACGATGAAAAATTTACACATTGTGAAACATTTTTTTTTCCAGAATGGTTGCTAAAAAAAATTTATTACCAACAAATAAAAACACTAAATTTTAGAAATATAAAAGTAGAAATGTGTGGTGGACAAATTTATGAAATACATGAATACAAACTATTTGTTAGTGAATACAAAATGGAATCAAAAAAGGAACTTAGAAAGCAAAAAAAATATGTTAGAAAAATGGAAAAAGATTATTCAGATATTATTGAATAATTTTTCTTTGTTTTACAATCATCAATCTATCCATCTTCAATCATAAATAATTATGCGCTGGTTAAAATTCATTCTTACTTTTTCAATTACAATTGTTTTGTGTTTTGCATTGAACCATCGTTGGGGCGATGTTCCGCCAATTGCTAAATTTCTAAATCCGTTTATGGGTTGTTGGCAAAATGCTGAAGCCGTGAATGATGATTCAAATTCTGAAATTCAATTAAAAGGACTGAGGGCAAAAGCAAATGTATTGTTAGATAAAAATCACATACCGCATATTATAGCTGAAAATGATGTGGATTTGTATTTCATTCAAGGTTACTTAACAGCAAAAGATAGATTGTGGCAAATGGAATTACAAACTCATGCAGCGGCTGGCAGAGTGAGTGAAATTATAGGTGAAAAAGGTTTTGAATTTGATAAAAATCAACGCCGCAAAGGAATGGTTTTTGGTGCTGAAAAATCACTAATTGAAATTTTAAAAAATGATAAAACGAAGCTAATGATTGAAAGTTATTCGGCTGGTGTGAATGCTTTTATTGATGATTTGAATGCTAAAAAATTACCTTTAGAATATAAGTTGTTAGATTATCAACCTGAAGCATGGACAACCTTGAAAACTGCTTTGTTATTGAAGTTAATGGCTGATGATTTAAGTGGATACTGCAATGATTTTGCTTATACTAATGCAAAAAAAGTATTTGGTAAAACATTGTTAGATGAATTGTATCCTGATTTTCAATCGTACATTTCGCCAATTATTCCTATTGGTACAAAGTATGATTTTGAAGCTATTCAGCCTGATACAATTCCTTACCAAAATTATGAAACAGCTGAAAAAGGTTTTGCTGGAATTCCTGCAAAGCCTGATTACACAGTAGGTAGCAACAATTGGGCAGTTGGCGGTAGTCATACAAAAAGTGGTTATCCAATACTTTGTGGCGATCCTCATTTAAGATTAACCTTGCCTTCTATTTGGTATCAAGTGCAACTTACTGTAAATGGTAAAAATGTGTCAGGTGCTTCATTGCCGGGGGCTCCGGGTGTGGTTATTGGTTTTAATGATTCATGTGCTTGGAGCATGACGAATGCTGAACGTGATGTGAAAAATTTCTATCATATTAAATTTAAAGATGAAACGCAACAAGAATATTGGTGTGATAATCAGTGGAAAAAAACAGAATTAAAAGTTGAACATATTAAAGTTAGAGGAAAAACGGAAGTGCTTGATTCGGTTTATTATACTGCATTTGGACCCGTTCAATATGATAAACGAAACAAACTGAATGGTAAAATTGAAAACTTATCAGTGGCTTGGATTAGCCATTTACCGAGCAATGAATTATTAACGATTTATAATTTGAATAGAGCAAATAATTTTAATGAATATGATGAAGCGATTAGTCATTTTCAATCGCCTGGGCAAAATTTTGTATTTGCTGCAAAAAATAATGACATTGCTATTTGGGAACAAGGCAGATTTCCGGTGTTGCAAGAAGAAGAAGGTAAATTTATTTTAGAAGGAAATAACAGCAACAATTTTTGGCATTCATTTATTCCTCATGAACAAAATCCTCATCATTTAAATCCTGAACGTGGCTTTGTAAGTAGCGCCAATCAACAACCTACGGACAAAACTTATCCTTATAATTATTACGGCGATTATTATGAATACAGAAGTTTGAGAATAAATTCGATGTTGGAAAAAGATACGTTGGCTTCAGTTGAATCAATGAAATCTTTGCAAAATGATAATTATAATTTGTGGGTGGAAGATTTCAAATTGGCAATTTCAAATTATGAATTACGAATTGGTGATGGTAAATTTTGGAATAATTTAATGAGTTGGAATAATAATAATTTAGCCAAAAATGAATCCACCACTTTCTTCAACTTATGGTATGATGCCTTATTAAAAGCTACATTTGATGATGAATTTAGTCAGCATAATTCCAAATTAGAAAAACCTAACCGAGATGTTGTAATTGATATCATGAAGAACGATTCAAACTTTGTTTTTTGGGATAATATCAAAACAAAAAAGAAAAAAGAAACACTGAAAAATTTGTTGGTAGCTTCATTTGATTCGGCTTATCATCAATTCAAAAATCTGCAAAAAATGGGTAAAAGTAATTGGGCAGATTATCGAAATACGGTAATTGAGAACTTGGCAAAAATTGAACCTTTCAGTGTGAAAGTAAATGGAAATGGCGAAAAAAACTCAGTGAATGCTGTTAGTTCAACTCATGGACCGTCATGGCGTATGGTGGTTTCATTAACACCGCAAACGGAAGCCTATGGCATTTATCCTGGCGGACAAAGCGGTAACCCTGGCAGTTTTTATTACGATAATTTAATTGCAAAATGGGATAAAGGTGAGTACAATAAAATTGAAGTTTTAAACTCAAGAGATAAAGCATTAAAGCAAATTAATTTTATTCCAAAATAATGGGTGAAAAATTATTTTTATACGTATAACTTTTTTATTTTTGTGGTATAAAATAATTGATATGGACGCAAAACTCACTTTAAGCCTTGATGCATCAGTAATTGATGAAGCAAAAAAATTTGCTGAAAGCCACAATATTAGTCTTTCACGATTAACTGAATTTTTATTACGCAAAACGGCTTCTTCAAAATATTATAGCCTTGATGATTTACCTGTTTCTGATTGGGTAAATATGGTTGCTGAAGGTCAGGCTGAATATTCAGCAAAACCAAAAACAAGCAAATCACTTAAAAAAGAATATCTAAAAAGTCGCTAATGAATATCTTTTTAGATGCTAATATTTTGGTTTCGGTTTTGAATAATGAGTATCCTTTATTCACATATTCAGCAAGGGTTTTAAGCTTGGCTGATAATAAAAAATTTAAAGTTTTTACTTCGCCATTGTGTTTGGCAATTGCATTTTATTTTGCTGAAAAGAAAAATGGAAATGCAGCGGCTTTGCATAAAATAAGATTGCTTTCTTCTAAATTACAAATTACATCGGTTGATAATTTAGTAGTAAAAAAAGTAGTTGCAGAAAAACAAGTGCATGATTTTGAAGATGGAATGGAATATTTTTCAGCCCTAAATTCAAATTGTAAATGCATTATTACACAAGATGAAAATGATTTTTACTTCAGCAA
>JBEANU010000048.1:0-25444 GCA_041165265.1 Bacteroidota bacterium
ACAAAAACCACATTTCGCTTAGTAGAATCTAACTCATATTTTATCGAATCAGTAGAAGTTCTATTGGGCAAAATCATTTCAATGGGATGAACATTTGCAAATTTTTTCAAAACAGTATTAATACTTGTGTTGGCAACATTGCTTTCCGCTTGATTATCTTGCCGAACAATAACCACATTTAAAGCCTTTCCATATTTTTCCTCAACCATTTCCAATAATTTTAATTGTTGGTTAACCGCTGTTGGGTTCAATGAAATATAGTACGGATTATACTCTGGAGCAAATGAATTAGCAATGGGTGATACAAAATTTATTTTATGTTCATAGGCAAAATCACTGACTACTTTGGCATCGTTACTATTAAGTGTGCCAATTAATAAATCCATGCTTTCTAACCTTTTTTCAGTAGCTAATTTGGTAAAATTTTGCAATGAAGAACTATAATCAAGCACCGTTAATTCCATGTTCAACTTAGTATTCTTCAACGAATCAATAGCAATTAAACATCCTTCATAAAAATCTAAAGCTGGGTAAACGCCTTTGGGTATCGAATTATATTCAATTGATTTTTTATCCTTATAAAATGAATCTAACTGAAAGGGTAAAATCAAAGCCACTTTATAGGCTGATTTGGTTTTGAAAGAATCTTGATGCGTTAAAATTTCTTTGATGTGTGAAGGAGCATATTCAATGGTATCAACTGGCTTAGTTTTCACCTCTGTGTTCAAACCCCATGGTTCATGTTTTTCTTTTTTATGTTTCTTTTTTGCAACAACTACGCTGCTTGTATGACAAGCCGTTAAAGCCATCATACAAAAAATCAAAGCCCCTATTATATTTCTATTCCTCAATTATATTATGTTGGATTATACTCAATACTAATTACTAAAAACTGTAAACTATTTTATTCCCATTCAATTGTTGCAGGTGGTTTGCTACTGATATCATACACCACACGATTAATTCCTTTTACTCTATTAATAATTGTGTTACTGATTTGTCCTAAAATTTCATGTGGTAAATGCACAAAATCAGCTGTCATTCCATCAACACTTGTTACTGCTCTTAAAGCTAAAACAAATTCATAAGTGCGTTCATCACCCATCACACCAACGGTTTGAACGCTTGTAAGTATTGCACCTGCTTGCCAAATTTTATTATACCAACCTGTTTGTTTTAAAATATCAATATAGATGGCATCTGCATCTTGCAACATTTTTATTTTTTCTTCAGTAATTGCTCCAATAATTCTTATCGCCAAACCTGGCCCTGGAAAAGGATGACGTCCTAAAATGTTTTCATCAATTTGTAATGAACGCCCTACCCTTCTTACCTCATCTTTAAACAACATTCTAAGAGGTTCAACAATTTTTAAGTTTAACTTTTCAGGTAAGCCTCCAACATTGTGATGCGATTTTATGGTTTGCGATGGGCCGCCATGAACGCTTACACTCTCAATCACATCAGGATAAATAGTGCCTTGCGCCAACCATTTTGGATTGGTTAATCGCTTTGCTTCACGTTCAAACACTTCGATAAAAGTACCACCAATTGCTTTACGCTTTTTCTCAGGGTCAAATTCATTATTTAGTTTAGCATAAAAATCTTTTGAAGCATCAACACCAACAATATTCAAACCCATGTTTTCATAGGTTTTCAACACTTGTTCATATTCACCTTTGCGCAACAATCCATTATCAACAAAAACACAATGCAAATTTTTTCCAATGGCTTTGTGCAACAAAACTGCTGCAACTGTTGAATCAACGCCGCCGCTTAATGCCAAAATCACTTCATCGTTTCCAATTTGTTTTTTTAACGAATCTACCGTTGAATCAATGTAGGCATCAGGTGTCCAATCGCCTTTGCATTTACATAAATCAAATAAAAACTGACCAATAAATTCTTTCCCTTTTTCACTGTGTGTTACTTCAGGATGAAATTGAACACCCCAAACAGGTTGGTTATAAACACCATTTTTACTTTGATAAAAAGCAACAGGAATATGGTCGGTTGTTCCTTTTATTTCAAATGTTTCAGGCAATTTCAAAATTGAATCGCCATGACTCATCCAAACTTGGGTATGATGCAATTCATGTAAATGAATATGCTCATCTGCAATTCTTAGAAAGGCTCTGCCGTATTCTCTTGAATTTGATTTTGCCACTTCACCACCTAACATTTTTGCCATCAACTGTGCGCCATAACAAATCCCTAAAACAGGAATTTTTCCCAACAAATTTTGCAAATCAATTTGTGGAGCATTGGTATCATTCACACTGCAAGGGCTTCCGCCAAGTATAACGCCTTTCACTGTTTCATCTAATTCAAATTTTGAATTATAAGGCAAAATTTCACAATACACATTATGCTCACGAATGCGTCGAGCAATCAATTGTGTATATTGAGAACCAAAATCAAGAATAATTATTTTTTCCATTTGTGGTGCAAAAGTAACTTTTTAAAACCTAAATTTTATTTAAACCTATTGAAAATTGACTACGGGAATTAGATGGTTTTTTACCATCACTTTATTTTTTTCAAAATTAAATTTTTGTAATCTTTGATAATCATAATTAAATTTAAAATGTTATCTATAGATTACACTATTTAAAAAAAAGTGTTACATTTGTATTACAAAATATAAATTAAAATGGACGCTTTATTTGACAAACATCAACTTTTACTGCAACAATTAAATCAAAAATTTGATAGAATTGTTGAAAATGAAATCAGTTGGGATGACCGATTGATAGGCATTAAAGGCTCAAGAGGAGTTGGAAAAACTACTTTATTGCTTCAACATATAAAACGAAATTATGGATTTGATACATCGGCACTATATGTTGATTTAGACGATTTTACTTTTAATGGAATTACACTGCAACAATTAGCAAAAGATTTTCATAAAAAAGGTGGCAAAGTGTTGCTTTTAGATGAAGTGCATAAATATGAACATTGGAGCAAAGCACTAAAAAACATTTATGATTCATTGCCTGAATTAAAAGTAGTTTTCACGGGGTCATCGGTAATGCACATTTTACATGGAAGTGCTGATTTAAGCAGAAGAGCTGTAATGTATCGTTTGCATGGTTTATCTTTCAGAGAATACTTACAAATTGAAACAGGAAAAAAATTAGATGTGGTTTCTTTATCGGATATTATATCAAATCATCCTGAAATATGTCGTGATATTGTAAAAAAACTAAAACCTCTAAAATACTTTGATGATTATTTAAAGCATGGTTACTTTCCGTATTACTTGCAAAATAAAAAAACGTATTCAATGAAAGTGGCTGCTACTATAAGTTTGATGATGGAAGTAGATATACCTTTGTTAACCAAATTAGATTTTAAATATGTACATAAACTCAAAAAGTTATTATACATTTTGGCTACTTCGGTTCCATATCAACCCAACATTAATAAGTTAGCAATGTTAATGGAAACTTCACGAACAACGGTTTTAAACTATTTACATCATTTAAAAGATGCTGAATTAGTGCATTTATTATTAGCAGATGAAGCAGGACACGGAATATTATCAAAGCCTGAAAAAATTTATTTGCACAATACCAATTTGATGTATGCCATTGCACCTCAAAATGTGAATAAAGGAAATTTAAGAGAAACCTTTTTTTACAATCAATTAGCATTAAACAACAAAGTTGAATCAACCGAAAAAGGCGATTTTAAAATTAATGGAAAACTAATTTTTGAAGTAGGTGGCGAAGACAAAACATCAAAACAAATCAAAGGAATTAAAAACAGTTTTATTGCTGCTGATATGATTGAATATGGCATCAACAACAAAATACCTTTATGGCTTTTTGGATTTATGTATTAAAATAAAAGGCTAACATTTTTGTTAGCCTTTTATTTTACGATTTAATATTTTTGAAATACTCTTCTACTTTTCCCTTGTAATAAGGACGTAGATTGGGTGGTACCGTTTTGTACAATTCCAATTCAGCCTTACGTTTTAATAAATACTCCTTTAAAGCTGGGGGCATAGGCTGTTGCTTATCTTCAGCCGTATTACTTTCACGTTTATTATCTTGATCTTGCTTTCGTTCAGCATCTTCAACTTCCAATAATCTAGTAATAATATCTTGCTGACGACGCAGCATTTCAGCAGTAATTTGTTTGTTTACTAAATCAGTTTCATTGCGTTCCATATCCTTGGCTAATTGTTGCAAATTACCAAACTTGTTTTTCCCATCCTTATTATTTTCTTTGTCAAATTGTTGTAATGCTTTTCTGATAGCGGCTTGTTTAGCGGCTAATTCAGCAAATTGTTTACTAGTTAATCCTCCTTCATTTTTTATTGCTTTTCCATTTTGCGACTCACTTTTACTTTCGCCACCATTTCCATTTCCGCCTGCGTTACCAGGTTTTTGCCCAGGCTTTTCACCGGGCTTATTACCAGGTTTTTCTCCTGGTTTATCTCCAGGCTTTTGTCCCAACATTTTTGCCAATTGCTCTTGCATCTCTTTACTCATTTGGCTCATTTCTTTCAATTGTTTTCCATTATCTTTTTTCCCTTTTTTACCGCTTCCCATTCCACCAGGCTTATTGCATTTTCCGCTTCCGGGTTTACTACTTGCTGATTGTTGTTGCATTTGCATATTCTGCATTATTTCAGTAAGCATTAATGCCAAATTATTTGCACCTGTCATGATGTATTGCTCTTCACCGGCCGCTTGGTAAGTGCTCCGAGCTTCCAAACTACTTATTGATTTTGTTTGATATTTATTAATTTCAGTCATTTGTTCGGTTACATATTTCTTAACTTCTTTTACTGTTTTGCCTAATGAATACAAACTATCTTCAATCATTTTTGAATCTTCTTTTAATTTTTGTTGACGTTGCATCATCATTAAATATTGAGGATTGTTGATGTTTGCAGTACGAACATCGTTCATTAAATCTTCTTGGTCATAAGATAATTTAACCAAATTCTCAAGCAATTGACGGATGGCTCTAATATCCATTTCTAATTGTTCAGCCTCGGCTGATTCTTGCTTTTGCTCCATTTTTTTTGCTAATGATTGCATTTTAGATGAAGCCTTTTTCTGACTATTGCTCGATTTGCTATTCTGATTTTGATTTAATTCTTCAGATGAGTTTTGTTGTTCTTGTTCAATATCTTTTTGATCTTGCTTGGTTTCATCCATTTTTAATTGGTCTTTACCTTCTTTATCCATTTTTGCAATTTCATCCAATTTCTTTTTGATATCACTAAACTCTTTTTTCAAATCATCTTGCTGCTTTTTTAATTCTTGATTTTTGGCTGCATCGGCATTTTTATTTTCATCCGTTTTTTGTTGTAAATCATCTTGCTTTTTTGCTAATTCCTCTAAATTTTTTATCGCTTCTTGCACTTTTTGATCTAATTGCATTTGCTTAAACATGCTCATCATTCTATCCAATTCTTTTTGCTTCTGTTCTTGATTTTGTTGCTGTTCTTTCAACTGTTCCATCATTTGCTCTTTGTTCATCTTCTCCATATTTTCGGCCATATCTTCTAATTTTTTAGAGTCCTCATCTTTTTTCATATCCTTCATCATTTCCTTTAATGCATCCATTTTTTGTTGCATTTCAGGCGTTAATTGCTGCATTTCAGCCAAAGCATTTTTATTTTCTTCAAAATGCTCTTCCATATTTTCAATTCTATTTTCCAATTGTTTTTCTTTGGCTTGCAATTCTTCTAATTGCTTTTTTTCTTCATAGCTCAACGATTTTTTTTGCAACAATTTTTCTTGTAATTGCTTCAATTGATTTTTTAAATCTTTGGCTTCTTTCAATGCTTTTTCTAAATCAGCTAAAATAGATTTACTGTTTAATGCCACTTGTTTTTCTAATTCTTTATCTGTTGGCAATTGATACAACATCATACCTGTACGTGCAGATTTACTGCCGTGTACACCATCATTATCAAAACATTCAAAATAATAATTTACTCTATCGCCAGGCTTGGCATTCAAGGTTGAAATATCTATAAAATGAGTAAACTGCGCATACTTGCCACCCGATTGTGAAATGTTTGCCGATAATGGTTTGGATGCATTTGGATTTTCTGTAGATGTAATTTGATAATGAAAAATAATGCTTCGCAAACCATAATCATCTTCAGCATTTCCAACAAAATAAATTAGTTTTTTATTGATGGAATCATGCATTTCATTTACCGAAATAGTTGGGTATAAATCTGGAATTACATTAATGTGATACGTAATGCTATCTGCATTTTTTACTTCGCTATTGCTCACAAACAAAGTATAACTAGCTGCTTGCATCATGCGTTTTGATGTGCTAAAATCATTTTCATTAGTAGCTTTCAAAACAGAACTATCGCTAAAATGAATCTGAATATTATCTGTGTTTTGAGTATTAAATTTCCACGAAAGTGTTGTTCCTTCGGGCACTTCCATATCACCAATATTTTTTAAGATTTCATTTTTTCTACCTAAATAAGATGGATAATTTACTTGTAAATCGAACCCAACAATCATTGGGCGGCTGATTACTTTTATCTGAAATTCTTTCGATTTAAAACCTGCTGCTTCAAAATGAAATGCTGTTGTTTTTTGCAAATTGCTAAGCTTATATTCAAATTCATTGGCCGATTTTTTTTGCAATTTATAATCATTGTTTTGCCAATTTACAAACACTTCATCGGGCAATACTTTGCCTGAAATTTTTAATTGAAGTGTAAAATCATTTTGTTGTAACACTTCCAGATTCTTATTCAGAATGATAAATTCAAATGGTGCTTCACGTTCAAAATGTTCAGTTGGATTTAATAATCTTTTAGTAGGTTTTGTTATCCAACTTGGTGCAATTAATAAAATAGCAATCAATGCCAAAGTAGGAACTATGGCGTATTTCAAATATTTCTTATTGTCATTTAAATTAACTGCCGACTGAAACGGAATAGGTTTTAGTTCCGAAATTTTTTGATCGATTGATGCAATAATTAATTGCGAACTATGAGCAGCCAGTTCTGAATTTGCAATTGCCGAAAGTTGCAACACATTCAATAATTTATCTTGTACATTTTGAAAATGCGTACCAATAATTTGTGCAGCTTGTTGGTGCGAAATTGTTTTACCTAATTTAAAAAAATGTAGCAGTGGCAAAACAATATATTTTACCAAAGTAAAAAGTAATATCACTAAAAAAAAACTCAGTAAAATCCATCTTACTGATGAATCGAAATAGAAATAATTCTCTAACAAACTAATTGTTAAAAAGGCTGCAAGCACGATTGCAACGCTGTATATCACCCCTCTCAATAATTTATTGAGGTAAAATTTACGAATAAATTCGTCGAGCTTTTGTATTAAAAGTTGGTAGTTGTTCACAGTTATTAATAGTTAGTTAAAAAGCTTTCAACTGATTTGAAAAAATGGTTGAAACTAAATGAGCGACTGCAAAGCCAATCTAAATCTACATTTGCAAGAAGTACATTAATTTTTTCTTCGTCAGCTGGTTTTACTCTGCCATAAATTTTCTTCTTGGCAGCTTGACGAGTTTCATTTTCTAAAGCTAAATTTTGTGTTGAGTTTGGATGCTCAATTTTCCATAGTAAATGCCACAACCAATGTTCAATACATTGCACTGGAATAAAAATTAGTGAAGATTTTTTAAGCGAATCAGATAATTGATTTTGCATGTTATTTAATTCTGAATCAAAATTTTCTTTTGAAATTGCATCCAAATCAACCCCAACAAAACAAACATTTAATTTGTAAGTACCAACGGCTTCGGCGCATGCTTCCACGAAAGTATTTAAAACAGCTTTTTTATTGTGGGGTTTACCATATCGCCATTTGAATTCCGAATCTTCTTGAAATGATTTATCAGAATTTAATTTTGAAATGATAGCTGGCAAAATTTTTTCGATGAAAATTCTTTGCGGTTTATCTTCACAAACTACACCATATTTAATCACGTTGCTCATTCAGGCACACCTCCCAAAAATCCCATAGACCAATGTTCTCCCAATGATTCTGTGAATTTTATTTCTGGTAAATTTTGTTCTCTTAAGTTTTTATTTTTTGGTTCAATAATGTCTGTCTGCAAATTTTTCACTTGGGTTTCGCCATTTACTTTATCAAAAACATAAACCGCTTCAGGCATATCAGAAAAATAATCAACCACACCAACGCTATGGGATGAAATGATAACCTGGATGTCCTTTTTCTCAGCCAATAAAAAAATATAATCTAACACTTCGCTAATTCTTCTTGGATGAATTCCTTTTTCAGGTTCTTCCAGCATTAATAATTTCGGTGGGTTGGGTTGATTAACGATGCATAATAAAGCTAGGAAATACAATACGCCATCACTTACTTCATCTGCCATGTAACCAATTTTATTTTCATCAACAAATTGGATTTGCTTCTGTAGAATTGAACTCTTAGATGTAATTTTTGGAATTTTAATTTGCTTAAACTCCTTCACACAATCAGCTAATCCTTTTTCTATCGCATCAAAATAGGAATCGTCAGGATTTTCTTTTAATTCAATTAGATACTCAACTAAGTTTTTTGCATCACTTTCTAAATTATTACTATCAATATTTCCTTGAATATATGCTGCCTCTTTAAATTTCTCAGGTTGTGGCGAATAAATAATTGTTTTATCTAGGTAATCAATGTGTAAACTATTAAATTTTAAAGGACTATTATTAATCTTAAAGTCGTGTTCATTAATTTTAAAACGAATTTCACCTCCTTTTTTTTGATATGTTAAGTCCTTTTTAATTTCAAAATCACTTTCGGATTTTCCGCATCTTCCTAAAAATTCAATTCCTTTCAAAAAATTACTTTTTCCTGAATTATTTGGTCCAATAAATAAATTTACTTTCTGTAAATTTTTCAACTCCACATCCCTGATACTCTTAAAATTTTGAATTCGAATGTTATTAATCATAAATTACAATATAAAATTGTTCAAGCAAAGTTAATCTTATTTTTCAACGAAATAATCTAAAGAAAGTTTTAATCTTTGTTAAATCAAAAAAATAATTGGAATGACTGACAATATTATTATCTCTGTAAAAAATCTCACTAAAAAATACAACGATTTTGAAGCCGTAAAAGGAATTTCATTTGATGTAAAACAAGGCGAAATATTTGGATTGTTAGGTCCTAATGGCGCAGGTAAAACCACAACACTTGAAATAATGGAAACTTTAAGAGCAAAAACAAGTGGCGAAATAATGATTGATGGATTAAATGTTGATACTGATGCATCAGCCATCAAACGTATAATTGGTGTTCAACTGCAAGCTGCTGGCTATTATCCTAATTTAAATTTAGTACAATTAATTACTTTATTTTCAGGGTTGTACAACATGAAAGTAAATCCGACGGAAGTTTTAGAATCCGTTAATTTAGTAGATAAAGCCAAAGCTAAATTTAAAGAATTAAGTGGTGGTCAAAAACAACGATTTAGCATAGCTACTACATTAATCAATAAGCCTAAAATTATTTTTTTAGATGAACCTACAACAGGTTTAGACCCACAAGCCAGAAGAAATTTATGGGAATTAATCAAACAAGTTCGTGATTCGGGTGCAACTATCATGCTAACCACACATTATATGGATGAGGCTGAACAACTTTGCGATAGATGTGGCATCATGGAAAAAGGTAATTTGATTGCAATTGATTCGCCTGATAATTTAATCGATAATTTAATTGCTAAAGGATTTGAACGTAAAAAACAAGTAAAAGCCGCTACGCTTGAAGATGTATTCATTAATTTAACTGGCAAAGAATGGATGGAAGGGTAATTATTTTCTGATAGCTAATTGTAAATTAGATGTGCCTTTATTAAATTTATAACCTGTACCAAATGGTAAATTTTTTACCAAAGTTGAATCTTTGTAAAGTGCCTTCAGTTCTGGTTGTTCATCGCCTTTAAATAAATTAATTACACCATTATACGAACCATACAATTGAACATTCCATTTTGTTGAATCCAAAAATTTTATCGGAATACCGCTATCATCCTGCAATACAGCAGTTGAATTATTAAGAATTAAATTTCTGATTTGATTAAAGTACGATTTATGCATCAAGCAACTTGCCGCTTTTAAATAAGTTGTGAAATCTTTTTGAGCCAAAATAAATTTTTCAAACTCAGGATGATTTTTATAATTGCTGTTGGATAAATCGAAAGAGAAATAATAAAGAATTTGCTCTTTATTATTTTTTACTAAAGTGATTTTTACTCCTCTTACTTTTTTCTTTGTAATCAATGAATCTCCTTTTTGGTAAGGCTTTTCAGTTCCATCTTCATTCAAAACAATTCTTTGAAGTGATTGCAATTCATAGCCTCTTCTGGTTGAAAAAATATACAACAATGGCAACATTCCATTCAAGTTTTCTTTATTGAAATTTTCCTTCATTGCCACTGTTCTAAAAAAACCAAAATTGGTTATGGCGTACAATGAATTTTGAATTTGTTTTAGGTAATTATTTAAGGAAGTATCATTCAAATTTTCAATTCTTTTAGCATCGCCAACAGGTTCTAAACCTACCATGATATAGCGTTTTGCATTGGGGAAAAAGTTATTAGCATAATAAAAATCGGGGCCACTAAAAGGATAAAAAACAGTATTTATTTTTTCATTTACAGATTTTAATTCTGTTTTCGACCAATCATTTATTACGGCAAATTTCTTTCTATCTAATTTAGTAAAAGATGAATCTAAATTTTTAGAATAATTTTTCCATTCGCTAAATTTTTCAAGCTCAATATTTTCAGCATCATGCAAGCCACTCCAATATCTAGCTATTCTATTAAATTTACCATCTGATGTACTATTTACAATGGCTGTATCTTTTTTTGATTTTGTACAATCAGCATTTTTACTTGAATTATTTTGCCCACAACTCATCAAATAAATGGAGAGTATTAAAAACATATAAATCGATTTTTTCATCTTTTTTGATTTAATCTAATTGTACTTAAGTATAGTTAAAATTTTTGTTTTTTATTAGCAGATTAGCACATTAATCAATGTATTCAATTTTCGGAGCTGCAAATTTACTCTTTCTTTTGTGATGTAATTCATGTTGCATCAATACTCTTCCTAACTTGCCTAAAAAAGGTAAGCCGATTTCTTTGTAAGCATATTTTCCATCGTTCAAAGTACCATCTCTGTCTACAAAAACTGAGGCAGAAACAATAAATTCAACTTGATTTTTATAATCCACTATATAAGCGCAATCCGTCAGGAAGCCATAAGCCATACCTACTTTGTTGAAGATGCGGATAGAATCAGACCTCACCCCAGCCCTCTCCTTCAGAGAGGGAGCATGAAAATTTGTATCATCACCAATCAATAAATATTTTCCCCAATTATCAGGATATTCTTTTGCATCATAAGCAGGATGACGGCATTCAGATGGATAAATGCTCATGTATTTGAGGAGAAAATTTCTGTCTTCGGTTCTAATGTTAATAGAATTGGAAACAATTTCTTTATTTAAATTATGAAGATTTTGTAAAGAAATGTAATTCGACTTAGCAAAAGATTTTGGATGATTAATAAGTGAATCTTTTGCATCTAAATATCGAAGGCCAGCAGTTGCCCAATTTGATTTTAAATTTAAAAGCACATGAAAACGTTGCTGTGGTGAAAAAAGAATTATTTTTTGATTTGAATCCAAAATACTAAAAGGAAATTTTTTACTTAAAGTAGATGAATCACAGTTGAAATTAAATCGTTGATGAATTCTATTTGAAAAAGAGCCTTTTGCACAATAGTTATATCCCAATTCAAAAATAGGATTGAAACAAATATTGTTGCTCACAACTAACATTCTTTTCATATAATCTTGAATCACCCAACCATTCTGAATTTCTGTTTGATTTTTAAATCCGCAATAATTACTATCTTCAATAAACAATTTGTTTGAAATCGAAAGTTTGAAATCTTTTAATTTTTTCAAAGCCCCAACTATAACTGGCAACTTCACACAACTTGCAGGATAATAATACAAGTTGTGTTTTTTGAATTCATAATTGTTAAAATGAACTTTCCTATTTCTACTTCGTTTGATTTTGCTGAAATAAATTTGAGTTCGGTAAACAGTTGGCGAATCTAATAAGGCTTTAAATTCGGGCATTGTAGTATATAAATATTTTTCAAACGAACGTTGTTTGAAAAAGTGATTTCTAATTTTATTTTTTGCTGAAACATCAACATGAAACAAAATTATAGTTAGTATAAAAACAAATATTTTTTTAACCATTTGATGATATAATTCTTATTTAAAATACTTTTTCCACCACCATTGAAATACAATAAGTGCCCAAATGTTTGCAGCTGCATCGCCAGGGTTATTGCTATTTAATTGTTGTTTTAATTGCTGAATAAATTTTACATTAAAAATATTTTGCTCAGCAATAAATTTATCATTCAATAAATCATCTTCAATTAATGATTTTAATTCGTTACGAAACCATTTTAGCAAAGGCACCTCAAAGCCATGCTTGGGGCGGTTATACAATTCGACAGGCAATAAATGTCGGAAAGCATCCTGCACAATTCGTTTTTTCATTTGCCCATTTATTTTAAAACTGGGTGGCAACGAAAATGCAAAATCTACCACTGTATAATCTAAAAATGGCGAACGAATTTCTAAACTATTTGCCATGCTCATCATATCTACTTTTACTAACATATCGCCTTTCAATACTAAATTAGTATCGGTAAGCAATACTTCATTAAAATCATTAGCAGCAGTAAAATTTTGAAGAAAATATAATTTGCGTTTGTTTACTTCTGCCTTGGTGGCTTCATCATTCAAATTTAATAATTGTTCTACTTTTTCAAATTGCATCCAACTGCACCAACGCCAATGTCGTTCGGCTGTGCTGAGTTTAGCGCCATCAGCAAAACGATTTAATTGGCGAAACAAATTAGTTAATTTATGATTTCTTGATTTAGGCAACGCATCCCAAAGTGGCGACAATGCTTTTACGGCTTCATTTTTCAATGATTTATTTCGCATTCTAAATTCGGCTGCATACTTATTATAGCCTGCAAAAATTTCATCAGCGCCATCGCCACTTAAAGCCACAGTAGCATGTTTACGAGTATGATTTGATAAAATATACACAGCCAATGCTGATGAATCGGCAAATGGTTCATCCAAATAATCTAACACATCATATAAATGTTGCAGAAAATCATCATTGGTTAATTTAAATACCGTGTGATTGGTTTGATATTTTGCAGCCACTAATTCGGCATATTTTGTTTCATCAAAAAAAGGTTCGTCTTTATACCCAATTGAAAAAGTATGTAATCCTTTTTTATATTGACTAGCCAAAGCCACAATTACTGAAGAATCAATACCACCGCTTAAAAATGCACCTAACGGAACATCACTCACCATGCGGCGTTGGGTGGCATCATCCATTAAATTTACTAATTGCTTTTGTGCTTCATCGTAGTTTAATTTATTATCAGCTGAAGTGACTTTAAGTTCATAAAATTTTTCGGTAATAATATTATTAACAGTAATAATTTTAATGGTACCTGGTTCTATTTTTTCAACTCCATTTATCAGTGAAGCATTTGGCGGCAAATAATTAAATTGAAAATATTGCACCAACGAAGCTTTATCAATTTCTTTTTTAATATTGAATTGAAATAAGGCTTTCATTTCACTAGCAAAATAAAATCCGTTTTCGTTTTGATAAGTAAGCAAAGGCTTTTTGCCATATCTATCACGGGCTAGTGTCAATTTATTTTCTTGCTTATCATAAATGGCTAAAGCAAAAAAACCATTTAATAATGAAAAGCATTTATTGCCCAGCTTTATAAATAGTTTTAATAAAACTTCAGTATCAGAAGTGGTATGAAATTTTTCATTGGGTAGATACTGCTGTTGTAATTCTTTATAATTAAATATTTCGCCATTAAATACCATTACAAATTTTTCATCTTCACTATGAAATGGTTGATGTGCGCCTTCGGAAGTATCAATAATAGAAAGGCGGCGATGAGCTAAGCCAATTAAATTGTCAAAATAAAAACCTTCATTATCGGGCCCACGTTTATGAATAGCATTGGAAGCTTTTTGTAATAAAGTTTTATTTTGATTTATTGAATCAATGTTTGAAAAGAATCCTGCAATGCCACACATATAATAAAAAATAATTTTAGGTAAAAATAAAGCAATTGTTTGGCTGCTAATTAAAAGATTGAATTATTTTTACAACTATGAATTCTACAGGTGCTTACGGAAGTGGTTTGGGGTTAATATTTTTTGATTGGATGGATTTTGTAATCACTCCCATCTATATTTATATTTTTTATAGAATTGTAAAAAAAATTGCCGCCACTAAAATTACTAATCCTGAACACAAAACCATACTACTTAGAGCTTTTTGGGTAAAAGTATTTGGTACTATTGCAATAAGTGCGGTTTACGAATTTTATTATCAAGGAGGTGATATGGAAAGTTACTATTGGGGAGCAACTGGCTTTTTTGATTCCTTTTTTAATGACCCTGATATTTTTTTTAAATTACTTTTCATAAAAGGTGAAAATATTTTAAGTTTAAAAAATAGTGGGGTTGATTCAAACCTATTTTTTAGTTACGTTCGTTCACGTAAATTTCTTTCTACACCTGAGTTTACAGTAATTAAATTAAGCGGACTAATATCACTTATTACTTATCACACATTCACAGCTAATGGCTTATTTTTCTCCATGTATTCATTAATTGGAAGTTGGAAATTATTTTCATTATTAGAAAAGTTATACCCAAATTTAACAAAAAAATTTGCCATTACCTGCTTTTATATTCCCTCAATTGTGGTGTGGGGTTCAGGGTTATTAAAAGATCCAATTACTTATGGTAGCTTATGTTTTATTGTGCATGGTGTTTATCAATTATTTATCAATTATAGAGTTAGACTTATTCATTTTTTAGAGATAATTGTTTGTTCAACTTTAATATTGATGATTAAACCCTATATTCTTTTGTGTGCCATACCTGGGTTAATGATATTGGTTTTATTCTCTACTTTAAAAAAAGTGGACTTACCTGTGCTTAAGGCTTTAGCAACGCCATTTTTAGGTTTTGTGGTTTTTATTGCTGGGTATTTTTTAATTGATTCATTAAAAGAGCAAATGGGTAAATATGCAGTTGATAATTTAACCAATACTTTATCCGCATTTCAAACATGGCATTACGCAGAAGGCGAATTGTATGGAGCTACAGTGTATACACTAGGTGATATGAGTGATTTATCTACTTTTGGATTGATAAAAAAAATTCCTTTAGCTGTAAATGTTGCATTATTTCGCCCATACATTTGGGAATCACGAAAGCCAATGATTTTTTTATCTGCTTTAGAGAGTTTTTGGTTTTTAATTATTACACTTCAAACCTTTAGAGCAATTGGAATTTTTGGTTTTTTTAGAACTTTGCGCAATGACCCATTTATACTTTTTTGTTTTGTTTTTGCATTCATTTTTAGTTTTGCCGTTGGTCTTTCAAGCTATAATTTTGGTGCATTAGTTCGATACAAAATACCGTGTATGCCTTTTTATTTGTGCACTATGTATATCATTAAAGATTATTATGGTGGTATAAAAAAGAAAAGATTAACAATGTAAAAAATAGTGTATGTTGATTTTTTTTAAAACACAAAATTGACTATAATTTTCTGTCAGGGTTTTGTTTAATGAAAGCCGACCAACTATTTGCCTCTTTTTTTAATTTAGGCGTAATAAAATTTCCACCTTGCAATATATGGCAAACTGCAGTTGCTAATGCATCAGTTTCATCAAAAAATGCAGGAGCCTCATTTAAGTTAAGCATTCGGCAAACCATAGCACTTACTTGTTGTTTGCTTGCATTACCATTACCAGTAATTGATTGTTTTATTTTTTTAGGCGCATATTCAAATATTGGCAAATTGCAATGTACAGCAGCTGCAATTGCCACCCCTTGAGCTCTTCCTAATTTCAACATACTTTGTACATTTTTACCAAAAAACGGAGCTTCAATTGCTAATGCTATTGGTTTATTTACTTGAATTAATTTAATTACGGATTCGTGAATTACTTTTAGTTTTTCATACGCATCAACTGATGATTTCCAATGCAAAATACCTGCATCCATCATTTCAAATTTATTATTGTGGCACCTTACAGCACCATAGCCTAAAATATTTGTTCCTGGATCAATTCCTAAAATTATTTCACTCATAATTAGTACAAAATAAAAAAAACGAAACCAATATTTTAGTTTCGTTTTAAAATTACATTCAATTAAAATTAATTTATTATTTCAGCACCAAAATACTTTTGTAATGCTTTCGGAATTTTAATTCCATCAGTTGTTTGGTTGTTTTCTAACAATGATGCCACTATCCGTGGCAGCGCTAATGCACTTCCGTTTAATGAATGTGCTAATTGCATTTTGCCATTTTTATCTTTAAATCTACATTTCATTCTATTGGTTTGAAATGACTCAAAACAACTGGTACTACTAACTTCTAACCATCTTTTTTGTGCAGCACTCCACACTTCAAAATCAAAAGTTAGTGCTGATGCAAAACTCATATCGCCACCACATAATCTTAAAATACGGTATGGTAATTCTAGTTCAATCAATAAATTTTCAACATGCTTAACCATTGTTTCCAATGTTTCATAGCTTTTTTCAGGGTGTTCAATTTGTACAATTTCAACCTTATCAAATTGATGTAATCTATTTAAACCTCTAACATCTTTACCATAACTACCAGCTTCCCTTCTAAAACATGGAGTATAGGCGGTCATCTTAATAGGAAATTCATCTTCTTTCACAATTACATCTCTATAAATATTTGTAACAGGCACTTCGGCTGTTGGTATTAAATAAAAATCATCCGCTACGGCATGATACATTTGTCCTTCTTTATCAGGCAACTGCCCAGTACCATAGCCACTTTCAGCATTTACCATTAGCGGTGGCATAATTTCTATATAACCTGCCTCGGTAGCTTTATCCAAAAAATATGTAATTAAACTACGTTGCAATTTAGCTCCTTTGTTTTTATAAACAGGAAAACCAGCACCCGTTAATTTAACACCTAATTCAAAATCTATTAAATTATATTTAGCAGCCAAATCCCAATGTGGCAAAGCATCTTCAGGCAATACAGGTATATTATCAACTTGATATACCACCGTATTTTCTTCAGGTGTTTTACCATTAGGTACTGATGAATGAGGCATATTAGGTAATTTAACCAACAAATCATGTTGTTGTTGCTCAGTAGTTGCTAAGTCAGTACTTAATAATTCAGATTGCTTTTTCAAATCTGAAACTTGAAGCTTTAATGATTCAGCTTCTGCTTTTTTCCCTTCCTTCATTAACATGCCAATTTGTTTGGCAGCATTATTTTGTTGCGCTAATACAGCATCATTTTGCTGTTGAAGTGCTCTACGTTTTTCATCAATAGCTAATATTTCATCAACAATAGTTATTTCTTTAAAATGTTTTTTTTGCAATCCTTGTTTTACAAATTCAGTTTCGGTTCTAATTAAATTTAGTGTAAGCATTTATTTTGTTTGGCTTGTAAGTCTTTATTTTATGAATATATGGGAGATTTGATTTTGTTCAAACTTAGTATAACGGAAAATTTTTCATGTATTGATTCACATCATTTTTCACTGATGATAATATAGCTTCGTTTTCTGAATTCATGATTACTTTATCAATACAATCAGCAATAAACTGCATATCATTTTCTTTTAATCCTCTTGTTGTAATAGCAGGTACGCCTATACGAACACCACTTGTTACAAATGCAGATTTATCATCAAACGGAACCATATTTTTATTAGTAGTGATATCAGCTTTTTGCAATGCTACTTCAGCTTTTTTACCACTGATATTTTTATTTCTTAAATCAATCAGCATTAAGTGATTATCAGTTCCACCGCTAATAATATTATAATCTTTAGCCATAAAACATTTTGAAAGTGCTTGTGCATTAGCAATAATCTGACGGCAATATTCGGTAAATTCATCGGTTAAACATTCGCCAAAAGCCACAGCCTTAGCAGCTATTACATGTTCTAATGGGCCGCCTTGTTGCCCAGGAAATACAGCGCTATCAATTAAACTGCTCATCATTCGCACTTCGCCCTTTGGTGTGGTTAAGCCAAATGGATTTTCAAAATCTTTACCCATCAAAATAATTCCACCTCTTGGTCCACGTAAAGTTTTATGTGTAGTTGATGTTACAAAATGACAATGATGAATTGGTGAAGTCAAAAAACCTTTAGCAATCAAAGCCGCAGGATGTGCAATATCAGCCATTAACAACGCTCCTACTTTATCAGCAATTTCTCTAAAGCGTTTAAAATCCCAATCACGACTATAAGCCGAAGCACCTGTGATGATTAATTTTGGTCGTTCTCTCATCGCCGTTTCTTCCACTTTATTCAAATCAATTCTTCCCGTTTCTTTTTCAACTCCATAAAAACTTGTTTGGTATAATTTGCCTGAAAAATTAACTGGCGAACCATGAGTTAAATGTCCACCATGATTCAAATCTAAACCTAAAATTTTATCGCCAGGTTTTATTAATGCGCTCATCAATGCTGCATTAGCTTGTGCACCACTATGCGGTTGCACATTGGCATAAGCCGAACCAAATAATTCATTTACTCTATCAATTGCCAATTGCTCAACTTGGTCAACCACATCACAACCGCCATAATATCTTTTGCCAGGATAACCTTCAGCATATTTATTTGTCAAGCAACTTCCCATAGCTTCCATTACCTGTTTTGAAGTAAAATTTTCAGAAGCAATTAATTCCAATCCTTCTTGCTGGCGGTGTAATTCTTTTTCAATTAAATTAAATATGGCGGTATCTCTTTGCATGATTTTTTATTTTAGTTTCACAAATGTAAAAATGCTTTCAGCAGAATTTATTTTCTTTACTAAAATTTTTAAACACCGATGGATAGAATTGAACGAATTAATGAAATGTTGAAACAAAATCCTACAGATAGTTTTTTGCTTTTTGCATTAGGATTAGAAAAAATAAAATTGGGCAATGAAGATGAAGCACTACAATTGTTTCAATCAATCACTTTATCAAACCCTGATTATTCGGGCGTTTACTACCATTTAGGAAAATTATTAGAACGCAAAAACGAAACTGAAAAAGCTATTGAAGTATATGAAAGCGGAATGAAAATTTGCAAAAAACTGAATGAGCAACATAATTACAATGAGTTACGTGGCGCTTTAGATTTACTTATTTATTAATTAAAAAATTAAATTATTTTAAATCGTAAATTTTTCTAATTTTTTTAATTTGTTCTTTCATATTTAGTTTTAAATCAATCAATAATCCATTGTTTAAATCAAACACCCATCCATGAACTTCAGGAAAGCCGCCATTGTACCATGCTTTTTGTACATGCGCTGTTTTTATTACGTTGGTACATTGCTCTAAAACATTTAATTCTACTAATCTTTCATACCTTTTGTTTTCATTATTTATTGCATCTAATTCATCTTGATGCAATCTATATACATCACGAATATTACGAAGCCATGCATTTAATTCACCCATATCTTTTGATGTCATAGCAGCTTTAATGCCACCACAACCATAATGACCACATACAACAATATGTTTTACGTTTAAATATTCAACAGCATATTGAATAACTGCATTCACATTATGATCAATTCCGTTTACAACATTTGCTATATTTCGATGTACAAAAACTTCACCGGGCTCTAACCCCATAATTTCATTTGCTGGCACCCTACTATCACTACACCCAATATATAAATAATCAGGAGTTTGATCTTTTGCCAATTTTTCAAAAAAATCTTTATCCTTTTTCAATTGCTCAGCAACCCATTTTTTATTATTCTCAAAAATCGTTTGATTAGTATTCATTAAAAAAATTTATTGGGTAAAGATAGCGTAACTATCATTTTAAAAATATACATCTAAAAACTTTTCTTGTTTACATTTGTTATCTAAAAAAATAATTAAAAAATGAATTTACAAAAAGGTCAATCAGCACCAGATTTTACTTTGTTTAACACAGATAAACAAGAAATAACTTTAAGCAGTTTTAAAGGCAAGAAAGTAGTATTATTGTTTGTACCAGCAGCATTTACAGGCACTTGTACAAAAGAACTATGCGGCATACGAGATGGCATTGCTGCTTATAATAATGTGAATGCAGAAGTATTAGGAATCAGTTGTGATTCAGTATTTGTTTTAGGCAAATGGAAAGAACAAGAAGCATTTAATTTTACCATGTTAAGTGATTATAACAAGGAAGTTTCAGCACTTTATGGCGTTGATTATCCAAAAGGTAAATTTCCGGCAGGAATGTTTGGTCATAGTAAGCGTAGTGCTTTTGTGATTGATGAAAATGGCATAATTCAATACACTGAAATTTTAGAAGTGGCTAGCGATTTGCCTGATTTTTCAGCTATTATGGCGGCATTAGCATAAACTAATATTGGGTACAAATTTCAAAAACGCCGATTTAATTTAAATTAAGTTGGCGTTTTTATTTTTGATAATATCCCAATAAATTATTATTGCTTTTTAAAAAATTAGTAATGAATAATTTTGCATTTTCACAAGCCTGTTCAATAGTTTGCCGATTAGCTAAATTGGCAGCAATAGCAGCCGATAAAACACAACCACTACCATGTTTTTGAGCATTTACAATTTTTTTTGATTCAAAAATTTTTATTTTATGTGGATAAATTAAAACATCATTTGCATTATCATTTTCTGAATGACCTCCTTTTATTAAAATATTTACATTTTCACCAAAGCCTTTATTCATCAATTGTTCGGCATTATTGATTTGAAATAAATGTTGCGCTTCCATTAAATTTGGTGTGATTAAATAAATTTTACTCATTACATTATTAAATGTTTGATCGTTTAAATTAGTATGAAAATTAAATCCAGTAGATGATTTTAAAATTGGGTCCCAAATTATTTTTACATTTTTATTCACTGAAAATAAAACATCAATAATTGAATTTAACACATCTATATTTTCTACCAATCCAATTTTCACAACATCAATTGTATAAATTTTAAATAAAATTTCAATCTGCTCTTTTATCTGTTGAAAGGTTAGCCAATACACATTATTAAACTCATTTTCATTTTGTATTGTAATAGATGTAGCAACTGCAAACCCAAGCACATCATGTGTTTCAAATGTTTTAACATCAGCCAAAACACCAGCCCCTCCGCATGGATCATATCCTGCAATTGATAGCACACATGGTTTACTATATGTAATTTTTGAATCCATTATTTTTTATTTAAAGCAAAATCACTGGCAGCTAATCCAAGCTTTGCATCTTTAAAATTAGGATTTAAATTCATCACTTTTGTAAATGCAATTTTGGCTTCTTCAAATTTATTAGCGGTATAAAATGCTCCTCCTAAATTGTAAAAACATTCAACCGTTACTGAATCATTTGCAGTAGCATATTTCACTGCTTTTTGTAAATAATTAATGGATGAATCTAAACTTCGACGGTTGCCACAGGCCAACCCATACTTTAAATATTCAAGTGCCAAAAAACGATTAAACTCAACAAATTTAGGGTGATTAGCATGCTGCCTCACCATATCCCAATCAGCTTCAGCTTTACTTAAGCTATCAATTCGGCTATACGCCACTCCCCTATTTAAAAACGCATCATCAAAAGTTGGATGAATTTTTAAGGATTGATTAAAACAAATTATTGCTTGTTTCAGCAAACTATCTTTGGTTGATTTACTTACATTTTTTTGAGCCGATAATTGAATGTAAGACGTGCCTGCTCCGTTGGCAATACGGGCACTATTAGGGCATTTTTTAAAATCAGCAATGTTTAATGTTATATCATCTTTCCACTCTAAATTTCTGTTTATAGTAATATATGCACTTACTGAAAACACAGGTATTATCAACAATACAGTAACAATCCATTTATTAATTCTGAATTTATTGTTTAAAAAATCAATCCCCATTTTGCCTACAACAACTAAAATCATCATAAAAAATATGGAAGGCACAAACATTAATCTTTCGCCCATTACCATCCCAATATCTACTAATAAATTTGAGCTAATTGAAATGGTTATAAAAAACATCATTATTGCAAAAGATAAAATAGTTTTCTGTTTCAATTGCCATAAACCAACTGCTGCAATTAGGCCATACACAAGCATTGAAACATACACCATTGCATCATTCATTGATTTATATTCAATTTGATGATACGAATAATCAAACGATAAAGGATAAGGATACAGTAATTTTTGCAAGTACAGCAGCATTACATAAATCTTGGTACACAAGGGTTCTAAAAAACCTGTTGCCAATAAAAAAGGATTATTCATCAACTCATTACTCACTTCAACATTTTCAAAAGGAGCATATATATTTTTAATGAAAAATAAAATGCCAGTAGCCAAAATATAACCTAATGTGAGTTTAAAAATGGCAGGAAATTTAAGTTCAGTAAAAAAATATAAAATAACAGGAAATCCTACACAAAACACAATGGGTGCTTCTTTAGCGGTTAAGGCAATAAAAAAAAGTAATACAGAAATTGGATAAAAAACAAATTTTTTAGATGTAACAAACTTCCACAAAAAAACAACTGACAATAACACAAAAAAAAGTGCCATCAATTCATCTCTACCTTTAATATTGGCTACTACTTCAGTATGGATGGGGTGTATAGCAAATAACAAAACGCTAAAAAATGAAACCCATTTATCAATTTTTAATTGCTGGTATAAAAAATAAAACAGAAGCAATACTATACTTACAAAAAGTAACACATTAAATAAATGACTGCGATGTGGATGCCCTGCACCCCATAAACCAATTTCAACGGATACTGTTATTAACGATAATGGCCGCCAATGGCTGCTAGCTGCATCATCAGCCTCTTTATGCCTAAAGCCATAAATAAAATCATGTGTTAAATGGTCTTTAATTCCATCAAATCCTTTAAGTGTGAATTCATTTTGAGTGATTAGCATAGCATCATCCAAAGCATATTCATTAAAAATTGTATGATAATAAAAAGCAAATGCGGTAATACCCAATATCAAAAATAATATAAAAGAAAGCTTTGGGTGGTTTGCCACCTCAACTGAACTCTTTTGTATCAATTCAATATCATTCATTTTGTTCAGTTCTACTTTTGTTTTGCCATGTTTAGCCATTACAAATTTTATTTTTTTGTAAAAATAGAATTAAATTTCTGTCGTTTTACTTTCTGATTTTTCAAACTTTACGAACTTTACATTTTAAATTAAAAAAATAATGATACCCTTAACCGTACCTCACCTTGCTGGCAATGAATGGAAATATGTGAAAGATTGCTTAGATACAGGCTGGATAAGCAGTGTAGGTAGCTATGTGAATGATTTTGAAAAGAAAATGGCCGAGTTTACTGGTGCTAAATATGCTATTGCATGCATGAACGGTACTGCTGCTTTACATGTATGCCAACGTATTATGGGTGTTGAACAAGGTGATTATGTAATAATACCTAATATCACTTTTATTGCAACAGCAAATGCTGTAAGCTATACTGGTGCTGAACCTTTAATGATTGACGTAGATAGTGATACTTGGCAAATGGATTTAAATTTGTTAGAAAAATTTTTTGCTGAAGAAACTGAAATCAGAAATAATAATTGTTTTGTAAAAAAAGATAATCGAAAGATTGGCTGCATAATGCCTGTGCATGTATTAGGTAATATGTGCAACATGGAGCGATTGATGGCTATAGCCAATAAATATAATGTACCTGTAATTGAAGATTCAACTGAATCATTAGGAAGCACTTTTAAAGGACAACAAACTGGCACATTTGGGCAAATGGGTTGTTTTAGTTACAATGGCAATAAAATAATTTCAACAGGTGGCGGCGGTATGATTGTAACCAATGATGAAGCATTGGCAAAACGAGCCAAACACCTTACTACTCAAGCAAAAATTCATCCTGAAGAATATATACATGATGAGGTAGGATATAATTACAGATTAGTAAATATATTGGCTGCGGTTGGTGTAGCACAAATGGAGCAATTACCTGATTTTTTAATCAAGAAAAAGGCAATTAGTGATTTTTATAAATCTGAATTAAAGAATATTGGTGATATTCAATTTCAAAAAGTAGAAGATAATATTCATGTAAATGATTGGTTGTTCACTATTAAATCGAGCCATTCAAAACAAATTTTTGAAGCTTTAAAAAAAGCTGAAATTATGAGCCGTCCGTTTTGGATGCCTATGAATCAACTACAAATGTTTGCTTCATTTTGGTATTATAATACGGATGACAAATCGAATGAAGTATATAAAAATTGTTTAAGTATTCCTTACAGTACCGGTATTACACAAGATGAATTGCAAAAGGTTGTAGATGTGATTAAAACTGTATTTTAGTTTAAAATCATCAGCATAAAAAAAGCCGAACATTTTGTTCGGCTATTTTATTTAAAATTAATTTCGATTAGCTACTTGCTCTTTAATCCAACTCGTCCTAGTTTGTAGCCGAGCCAAGAGCGTAGGAAACGAGGATGTAAGAGACATCCCGAATATTCGGGATGTTTGTAACGAAAAAAATAAATACATTTGTTTCATGCAAAATTAAATATCGTCATAGTCGAAAAACCACTTGCATCCTCGTCCGCAGCGCAAAGGCACAGCCGCAGACGAGGACGAGCAGGGAAATATTCTGAATTAAGTGGGGATTGTTTGGAAAATTTCCAATGGGTGACTGGTCAAGAAAGCGGAAGAAATTACCAAGATTACTATTCTAATTCTCTAGGCAGAGGTTTTTATAAAAGCTATAACAACCTTCTTTTTTCTAATCCACAAATGTATACAGAATATTTACGTCTTTATTTAAATAACCCATTAAATAGGTAAGAAATGAAAGTATTTATAAAAGTATTTATTTTTTTAATAACTGTTACATTAATCTTCTTCGTTTATTTATATAGATATACGCCTAAACAGAGAAAAGGGTTTAATAATATTGCTAATTCAAAAAAAATAAAAAAAGGTTTTACTAAAAAAAATGTATTGGTTATAATGGGTAAACCCGATAGTTTTCAACCTGATGATTCTGGTAAAATTATACTAAACTATCAACCACCCATTACTTTTTCAGATGAAATAAGAATTGTTATTGACTCTTCTGGATATGTAATAAAAGTTTTATCGGCAGATGATTAAGAAAGCATTAAACTATGGAGGTTTCGAAATACCAAAAGGTCAAATGATTTATTGGATTTGTATTCAAAAAATCATAGTAGAAAATCTAATTCTTTTACTAATAAAGAATTTTCTATCTTATTAATTAATTCAAAATTTTGTAAA
>JBEANU010000049.1:0-9001 GCA_041165265.1 Bacteroidota bacterium
TTTACCAGTTAATTCCTTCCACAAGCTCAGGATGACAGTCATTGTGAGCCTGTCGAACCATTATCTGACTTGTTTTATGGTCGCAGTTTGCGTCCTTAAAGATTCTTCATTCACAACTCGAATGCTCGGCTCTTCGTCATTAAAAACTACAAACAATCGAAGAACCGAATACTCGAATAAAGGAATGACGAATGAAATATTTCTTCACTACTTTGCTGCGGTAAATGCTAGTGAATAATTTTCTCAAATTCTAAATTCGTCAATCGATTGCTCGGCTCTTCGTCATTCAGAAAAAGCAAACAATCGAAGAACCGAATACTCGAATAATGAATGACGAATGAATTATTCCTTCACTACTTTGCTGCGGTAAATGCTAGTGAATAATTTTCTCAAATTCTAAATTAGTCACTCGAATGCTCGGCTCTTCGTCATTAATGAAATACAAAACAATCGAAGAGCCGAATAACGAACAATCGAATAGAGAATTGTTTAACAAATTAATTCCCCATCAACTCCTTAATATACTTCACAGGTGCGCTGCCATAACTCAAAAATTGTTCGTGGAATTTTTTCAAATCAAACTTGTCGCCCAACTTTTTCTTTTGTGCTTCACGGAATTCATAAATTTCAGTAAAGCCTGTAAAGTAGCAACAGAGCTGAACTTGCGTTACCGATACTCTGCGCCATTTGCCTTCTGCTTCTGTTTTTTGTTGGAAAGCTTCATCCATTAATAAATGCATGGCTTGTTCCTTTGTCCTATTTTTGGTGTGAACAGAATTATCTAAAATTGTGTTGCAAGTGCTGCGCAAATTCCATTTGTAATACATCAACCACATTTCAGGTTCGTTGTTACCATAACCATTTTCCAACATCATGCGTTCGCCATACACCGCCCAACCTTCAATCATCGCATTGTTGCCAAATAGTGATTTGATAATGCTTGGCGACTGATTGCTATAAACCAATTGTGTATAATGACCAGGAATAGCTTCATGAATATTTAAAATTTGAAGGATGTAATCATTGTATTCACGTAAATAACTTTCTGCTTTTTCTTTATCCCAACCGCTTAATGTTCCTACATTGTAATAGGTATTTCCATTTTTATCATACGGGCCAGGCGCTGAAATAGAAGCCCCTGCTACACCTGCCATGTAAGCCGGTTCTTTACGAACCACTAATGGTTTTTTAGGGTCGATATAAATTAAATTCTTTTCATTTATAAACTTCACCAACTCAGGCAATTGGCGTTCAATAGTAGCTTGAAACAATTCAGGTTTTGTGTGTGCTAATGAAATTTTATCAATCACTTTTCTAATCAAGAATAAAGAGTCTTTGGGCTTGGCTTCTGCCTTCATATATTTTGTCCATAATTCATCAGCAATAGCAAACATTTTAGTATGTAAATCCTTTTTGCGTTCAATTGCCTTTTGATAAATTTCATCAGCCGAGTAAGCGGATTGAATATCGAAATCAAATTTCTTAGCATATAAATCAGCACCTAATCGAAAGCTTCGTGGTGTTTTATTTTCCAACTTGCCTAGCCACTCCGCATATTCTTTCACTGCTTTGCCTGCGGCTTTTGAAGCATTAGTCATCAATTGCTTTTGCGCAGCACTCACATTTATTCTTTCTAACGAATCAATAAATTCTGATTCAAAAATTGAAACGCCACCTAAGTTTTGGTCAATAGCTAATTGCGTATGTTCAACAGTTGGGTTTTTGATATTCGCTTTTGCCGCTTCATAATAAGCAGTTACATTTTTCAATTTCAAATACAAATCATTCATGCGTTGATTTAATGGCGCATAATTACTTGCCAACAACTCACTAAAGCTTCCACAAACATTGTATTCTGAAGGATTCCATTGCCACGATTTCATTTCATTGATACTCCAAATAGTAGCGTTCAACTGATTTTCAATCATCTTATAATCTGTTTGATTATTGGCTGATAATTCTTTACTATCAAAAGATTTTAATGAATCCAAATTCGCTTTTGCAAAATTCAATTCTACATTTCTTTCAGCGTTGTTAGGTATAATTAATATTGAATCATATTTATGATACCCTTGACTGGAAGCCCAACCTGGATATACTTTCCAAAGGTTTTCTACAAAACGATTTTTATAAACATCAAACTTTGCATCTTGATTAGATGAACCAGAATTTGAATGATTGTTGCATGAAATAAATGCAAGCAGTAGAACAGAAAATGAAATTATTTTTTTCATGATGATTGAGTTATTTTAACATCCAAAGGTTTAAAAAATAAGGAGATTAAGTGAATGTAAAATATTAAAAATAGAGTTTAAAAAATTATTTTTTTGATTTTTAGGCTAAAAAATTAATGAATTCATTAGGTACATTTTCTGTTTTTCGTTCTTTGTAATTAAAACAAACCATACCGGTTTTGGCTATGGCAATATTTCTTTCACCACAAGTTATTTTGTACCAAATATCAAAGCTTTTAGCAGCTATGTCGTTCACGGCAATCTCAAATAAAAGTTCGTTGCCGTAAAACCCTTCACCTTGGTATTGAATGGCTACATCACTCATAATCACTGATGTTCCGAAGAAGTTTATTTCAGAAGCTTGCATTGAATTAAAAAATTGAACACGGGCTTCATGAATCATAGAAAGCAGAGCGTCATTGCCCATGTGTCCGCCATAATTAATATCCGAAATCCGAATTTTAATGGTGGTTGAAAAGCAGCTCTTTTCAGGGAAATTTAATTTTATTCGTGCCATATTAATATTTTAAAATTACACCCAACATAGCATTTAATCCAAATGATTTATATCCATAAAATGTTTGATATTGTTGGTTTAAAATATTGTTTACTTGTACAAATCCTGAAATGTATTTGGTGTAATTATAAGTAGCTCCTAGGCTAATGTCTAATGGCAAATCACCTTTAATGGCAACGGGCTTAGTGCCTAATAAAGTTTTAGGACGTTGCCAGGCAGTGGCAGAACCTTGCATTTTTATTTTATCAGCAATACGATATGAACCATTTAAACTAAAGCGTAAAGGCGGAAAATTCCATGCCGTAATATCTTTGCTTAATTTATAAAAACTGTAATAATCAAATGAAGCTAACAATTTCAATTTTTCATTTTGATTATAAGATACATCAGTGTGGAAATTTAAAATAGTAGCTTCATCTACATATTTCATGGTTAGTTCGCCACCACGAACTGAATCATTATTTACAAACAATCCTAAGTGCTGATAATACAAACGAGTGAATTTTGCATTGTAGGAAATTCGTTTTTTGTCAGTGCCTTTAACACCCATATAACTATCCTGCGAATAAGTATTTTGTAAATCAGTATAACTTAAATGCGAACACTGATTTAATAAATTTAGGTACGAATTTTTTTGCACCCAACCTTTCCAACCAGCATAATAAATTAAGTAGTTTTCAATCAATGGTTTTGTACTTTCATAATGAGGCATTAATACAAACACACCTTCAGTAAAGCTAGCATTTAAGCCTAATTCAGTGCTCCAAGTTTTTCTATTAAATTTATAAAATGGATTAATAGTAAGTAAATTATTAGGTTGTTTTGGCTGATGTATTTGGGTAAAAGTTTCGGGTAAAAGTGTTTGTTTGTTAGAATAATAAGGATAATTAAAATGAGTGAACATATCAGCAATAGTTAGTTCATTCCAATTCCAATTTACGTTTACAATTATCTGGTCGTTTGATTTTAATCTTTTTGATAATTGGTTATTAAAATTAAAACCTAACTCCGATAAATTTTTCGTTCCATTTAAATCAGTAAATAATTTTTCACCATTAATACTTCTACTTAAATAATATGGGTTCAAATTACTTTTCCATTCAAAAGGTAATTTCAAATCAGTGGTGTTTTGCAAATTAATATCAGCTGATATTTTATTGAAATGATAACGCATTACGCTATCTGATTGAGTTCCTAAAACCTCCATGGCATAAGCTGTTCGCTTACTATTTTCATATTTTAAATTGCCCGTGCCTGAAAACTTTTTAGAATACAAAGTGCCGAATAATGTAAATGCAGTTTGTCGCATAGCTCTTGATTTTATATCATTGCTATGTGCGCCATAATGATAAATTTCGCCACCATAATTAAAATTTTTATTTTTTGTATTGGTATAAATCAAATCAATGAATGGTGCGTAATAATTACCAATTCCAACTTTTGCATACACACTTGGTAGCTCTTCTTTATTATAATCTTTAGGCATTGCGGCTGGTTTTAAATTAGGCGCAGTGTACGGAATTTCCATCAGTTTTGCAGGTACATCATAACTCACTATTTGTTTTTCAGTTTTGTTTTTTTCTATTTGTGGTACAAACGGAATTTTAACAGCATCAGCCAAAATGGGTTGATATGGTTTGATGATATCAATCTCTTGTGATTTAATTTCATCTTCTTGCGCCGATGCAAATTTTGCAACAGCTATCATCAATATGATTAAATATATTTTCTTCATTTCTTTAATTTTATAAGTAGTCAATTACTTTTCTATCGTATCAGTTTTAATTCTATTTTCTGATTGTTCTAATGCCATCACAGCTTTTAATTTAATGTCAGCTTGTTTTATCAAATCAGCGTCTTTAGTGCTTTCTTTCAATGTTTCCAATGTGGCTCGTGATTGAAAATATTCTTTCTTAGCAATATAAACTTCACTGAGTGTTAGCAATGATTTACCAACCCAACTATCGTAAGCAGGTGTTTGATTGATGATATCAAAACACAATTTTTCAGCATCATCAAGTTTGTTTGTTTTCAATGCAATGGTTGCCAAAATGTATTTTGATTCAGCACCACGTTCGTTGTTTTGTTTAGCCGATACTTTTAAATTGGTTTGAGCTTTTTCAAAATCATTTTCATAAAAATTTATTTTACCTAAATAAAAATTAGCTTCGTTTACTTCCTCATCTGTGGCTGATTCTAAGCCAATTAATTTTTCAGCATAGGTTTTACAAACATCATTTTTATTGATTAAAAAAGCTGAACGCATTGCACCTCTTATTCCATCCATCACATTATTTTTATAACTTGTTTCATCAGCCATTCGTTGATAAAACACCAATGCTTTAGTATAATTTTTTACTTTGTAAAATGCCAATGATGCACATCGTACCAAACTTTTTTCAGTAAATTTATTTGTGTTCAGGTTGGCTACCGTTTCATATTTATCAAGCGCTTCACCCCACATTTGTTTTTTGAAATAACAATCGGCCAAATAATAATTAGCCTGAATTTGAAAATATCCTTTAGGAAATTTGGTAACATATAATTCAAAATCTCTTGATGCTTCTTCTAATTTTTGATTTTGATAATTTATTTCAGCTGATTGATAAGTAATAGAATCTTCCATTGATGCTGATAATTGTGCATCAGGTGTTTGTTTTAAATAATCTAAAAAAGATTTTGCATCGCCTTTGTCAACATATAAATTCTTCAATGCTAGTAAGGCTTCGCTGGCTTCTGCACTTTTTGGGTAATCAGCTACAATTGCTTTGTAAATTATTGCTGCTTCATCAATTTGATTAGTGTTAACTTTTACTAATGCCAACTTCAATCTTGATTTTTTGTAGTAAACGCTTTTAGGATAATTATCAATTATCACTTGATAATTTTTTGAAGCTTCATCAAATTTTTCGTTGTTAAAATTTGTATTTCCAATTTCAAACTGTGCATCATCAACATAAATTGATTTTGGATATTTGGTACACAACGTTTGTAATGATTGAATTTTTGTAGCATCATCATTAGTTAAACCATAAATAATTCCTTTTTGGTAATAAGCGTAATCGCTTCCACCAGCATTGTATTCTATCACGTCATCATAATTAATAATTGCTTTTTCATAATCATGTAATGAAAAGTAACAATCAGCAGTACGAAGTGAAGCATCAGCTGCCATACGGGTTTTTGCGCCTGATGATAAATTTGATTTTCGTAAATAGGGTAATGCAGTTTTATATTCTTGCTTTTTTAAATAGCAATATGCCACATTATAATTCGCATTTTTAAATGAAATATTTGCTGGCAATTGGTCGCATACTTTTTCTAACTCTAAAAACTTATTGTATTCTGAAATGGCATCATTCAAATTCGCATTTCTAAAATCAATTTCGCCTTTCCAAAAATATGCTGCGGCTTCAAGATTATTATTTAATGAATAGTTTAAAGACTGGTCAAACATTTTTTCGGCTTCGCCAAAAACTTTATCATTGAATAATTCAACACCACGATTATAAGCTATAAACTGAGCAGCTTTCTGCATTTTAGGTGTTTTGTTTTTTATAGCACTCACCATTTTCCAAGCCTCACGATAATTGTTAGTTTCAAAATATACATTGGTTAATGTTTCTCGGGCTTCTTCAATATTTTTTGATGAGCTATATTTTTTTGTGTATTCTGAAAGTTCAGTTATTGCAATTTGATGCATGCCTGATTCATAAGCTAATTTAGCAGCGCTCAGTGTTGCAACATCTTGAATATCTTTATCCCATTCCATTTTAGCTGCTCTTGAAAATGCATTTCGGCTGTCAGCTTTTTGATTTGTTTTTAAATAACAATCGCCTAATAAATACATGGCATATTGCCCCAAAGAATCTTCCTGAGTTCCTAATTCTTTTAAATTCAAAATAGCATCAGCATATTTTTTGGTTTGATATTGTGCAAATGCTAATTGATAAAAATCTTTAGGGTACATTTTCTTTTGTGCCTTTGCATTACCCTCTAAATATGGCAAAGCCAAAGCATAATTTTTTTTCATAAAATAAGCTTGCCCAATTAAGTTTTCTAATTCATTTTTGTACAACAAATTCTTTTTTTCTAATTGAACAGGAGCATAAGCAAGCAATGCATCATATTTTTTTTGAGCAAAATAGGTTTGCGATAAATAGTAAGGAATAATGTTTTCGTACATAGTAGCCTGTGAAGCTTTTTCAAAGTTCTTTTCAGCATCTTCATAATTTTTATTATTAATTAAAATATAGCCTGAATAATAGTTTGCAGGGTAATAATATCTATTTTGTGAAGCCGATAATGATTTGAAAAGCGGTAATGCTTTATCTAATTTTTTTGTAAAAAAATAAGCATAAGCTAAATAGAATTTTGAGTTTGAGATTTCTTCTGTTTTTAGTTCGCCATGTTCTACATCTTCTAAATAAGCAATTACATCTTTAAATTTATTTTGCTTAAAATTTAATTTACCCAGCACATATTTCGCATCATTATCACGGGTATTAGTTTGAAAATTTTCTAAAAAATTTTTCATTTCTTGTTCGCCTTGCGGTTCTTCTAATTCAATAGCACAAAGGGCTGCAAAGAATTGTGCATCGGTATGAATTTGTTGATTTCGGCAATCGCCATAGTAAGGAAATTGTTTTAAAGTTTTTTCAAACTCATTTAAAGCCGCCTTATATTGCTTTTGATCTAGCAGCTCAATGCCTTTATTAAATGCATTAAAATTATCAGTATAGGTTTTGGTTTCTTGTGCTGAAACCGATATTGCTAATAGGCTACAAAGAATGGAAATATAAATTCCAATTATTTTTTTAATCATAATAAATCTAACGAAATTTTGCTTACGAAATTATATAAACGCTATACGGCAAAGGCTTTGAAATGGTTGTAATTGTAAACAGAAAAGCAAGCATTGTTTATTGCTTAGTACGATAATACCAAAGTAAATGATTCTTCAGTTGAATCAATTTGGTATTATGCTGAGGTGTTAAATGTGATACCAATTTTATTGCACTGATATATTTATACTTTCGGAATAAGTTGAGCCGATGATTACTAAAATTAAATAGTGATTTCAAAATTGAAATGGCTTTTTATAAAACCTCTTTTCTACTTATTTATTCCGAAGCTTTAACCCATCTATTTGGAAATTGCTCTAAAGTTGAAGCATATTCATAATCGCTGTAACTGCATGCTACAAGCTTGTGCATGCCCTTATCACCTTGCGGAATTTTCATCCACCAACGATTACTTTTTTTGCTTTTTAAAAATTCAAGTTGAATATTTTCTTCATGAAAATGAACAGCGTATTTCATAAAATCTTTTTCACTAATAATAGGGTAATCATTTACACGGCACATTACACCATCTATAAAATACCAAATGGCCTGAGCTGCTAATTGTGTGGTTTGATTGCGCTGATCTAAATGAGGGTTTACCTCATAAATACCCAAACTACTAACTCTATCACTCATGCCTGCATATCGTGTAAGTGCACAAAGTTCATTGCCAAATAGCCCATTGGGTGAGGCATTGGCGTTGCCTGGTGCTTCACTGCATCTTACAACCGATATATCAATGGATAGCAAATCGGCATCACGAACAAAGGGTTCAATTTCTTTAGTATCATCTTGTAAAGCGCCTAACCTAATTTGGTTAAACTTCATTTGTTCTAAAATTTTTAGCAAATTGTAATCTACCAAATAAGTTTGATACCCTAACAATAAAAAATCTTTTAAATAGTTGGGCTTGTGTGTAAATATGTGTGATAAATAATTGCTAGCTACTAAATCTTCTTGCAAAAAACTTACATCTAATTTATCATCAGCATGAACAATGTTTATTTCAGATTCCATTTCAGCATAGCCTAAAAATTGCCCAAACATATTATCATTGCTGCCGCCAATGATGATAGGAATGATTTCTTTTTTCATGCAAAATTCAGCCACTTTTCCTAAAGCGAAATAAGTATCACGTGCCGTTGCGCCACTATTGATATTTCCTAAATCCATAATAATTGTTGGATTATCAAATGATGAAAGTTGATACAATTCAGTACGAACTAAATCAGGGGCATCGGCTGTACCTATATTGTTGATGCAATTTCGTTCTTCACCAACACCAATTAGGGCTATTTTTACACCATCAAAATCTAATATATTATTTTTGTTGATAAGCATAGTATTACCTAATTGATAAGGTGATAAATGCTCATTTTTTGCCAGTATTGATTCGGAAACAGGTA
>JBEANU010000050.1:0-4615 GCA_041165265.1 Bacteroidota bacterium
GCCACTTTCAAAGCAAATGACCGAGCTAAAAACACTAATATTCCATTGATTTTAGAAGAAAATAATGCGTTGTACGAAATAAGCCCTGACGGAACAAAACGCTTCATCAAAAACATTGAAAAACCACAGCAACTTCCTGCTCATTTCAAGTTGAAATAAATGATGGCAACTAAATGAATGAGAGTTTTCGCTGGCCCAAATGGTTCAGGAAAAACCACAATCATTAAAAAATTGCAATCGGAAATTCCTTTTGGTGTTTATGTAAATGCCGATGACATTCAAAAGCAATTAGAAGAAAGTAATGTTTTACTTTTTGATACTTACCAAATTTCAGTAACCGAAAATAATTTACAAGCTTTTTTTAAAGAAAGCAATTTCTCTCCTCATAAAAGAAATGAATTTGATTTATGGCAGAAACTAAAAGTAATTGAAAATGTATTGCACATTGAAGCAAAAGTAGATTCTTATTTAGCCGCCGATATTGCCGAATTTATTCGTCAAAAATTATTAGCAAACGAAATTTCATTCACCTTTGAAACAGTGATGAGCCATGCAAGCAAGATAGATTTTATGCAAGATGCTCAAAAAAATGGCTACAGAGTTTATTTGTATTTCATTGCAACTGAAGACCCTGCAATTAATATCAATAGAGTAAAATTAAGGGTATCACAAGCTGGGCACCATGTGAACCCAGCAGCAGTAAAGAATAGATATTATAAAAGTTTAAAACTTCTGAAACCAGCCATCAAACAATCAAACAGAGCTTATTTGTGGGACAATTCAGGCGCAACAAGTTTGTTTGTTGCTGAAATTACAAAAGGAATTGACGTGGAAATTTTTGATACTAATAAAGTTCCTAACTGGTTTGTGAAGTATTTAATAGATTGAACAAAAAAAATCCGCTGTTTGCAAAAGCAGCGGATTTTTTGTTTGTTACAAATGATGTATTAAAGCAGCTAACATAGTTAGATTCAGGCAAAGAACAATTGGCTCATGCGAATGAAAAATTACTTGTAGAAATAATAGTATATCAATCTGCATTTTATAAACTTTCATTATAATTGTATAATGCTTTCAACATCAAATTAATTCAATTTTGTAAAGCATAAATAAAAAAATGTAGCCTATGCAAATCAAAAAAAATATAGCCATTAGCGATACAGGCTTCGTGTTTGACCCAGGCAATGGAGAATCATTTTCTGTGAACCCAATTGGGTTAGAAATTTTAAAAAGTTTAAAAGATGGAAGAACAGATTCTGAAATCAAAAAAATAATTGTGTCAAAATATCAAGTGGATGATGACTCAGTTGAAAAAGATTTTTACGATTTCACCAAAATGTTAGAAACATTAAAACTTACTGAAAGTGAATCGAAGAAAGATTAATGTTGCTATCACAGGCTTGAATAATGTGGATAGTCCTGGCCCCGGAATACCCGTTATTCGTGGATTATTGGATAGCAAAGAATTTGATGTAAGAATAATTGGCTTGAGCTATGATGCTTTAGAGCCTGGCATTTATATGCATGATTTAGTAAGCAAATCGTATCAAATTCCATTGCCAAGCACAGGCATTAAAACTGTGTTTGAACGCATCAAACAAATAAATGAAATTGAAAAAATTGATGTATTAATTCCAAATTTTGATGCTGAACTTTTTAATTTTATTAAGATGGGTGAGCAGTTGGAAAATGAATTAAACATCAAAACTTTTTTACCAACCTCACATCAATTTGAAGAACGACACAAATCTAACTTAAATGCTTTTGGTGATAAATACGGAATCAAAGTTCCGAAAAGCAAGATGATTTATAGTGTGAATGAAATTCCGATGTTGTTCACTGAATTTACTTATCCATTGGTGGTGAAAGGAAAATTTTATGATGCATCAATTGCTTATAATCAGGAACAAGCCATTGCAGCTTTTTCAAAAATTGCTACTAAATGGGGGTTACCAATTATTATTCAACAATTTACTTATGGAACTGAAGTGAATGTAACAGCAATTGGCGATGGAGAAGGAAATACAATTGGCGCTGTGCCGATGCGAAAAACATTTATTACTGATAAAGGCAAAGCATGGGCTGGCATTACTTTACAAGACGAAAATTTGTTAAACATTGCTACCACTATGATTAAAAATTCAAAATGGAAAGGTCCTTGTGAATTAGAAATGATTAAAACAAATGAGGGTGAATATTATTTAATTGAAATAAATCCTCGATTCCCGGCTTGGGTTTATTTAGCAGTAGGAGCTGGTCAAAATCATCCTGAAGCATTATTAAAAATGGCTTTGGGCGAAAAGGTTGAACCATTTACAAATCATGATATTGGTAAAATGTTTATTCGCTATAGCTATGATATGATTTGTGACTTAAAAGAATTTGAAAAAATTTCAACAATGGGTGAATTGTAAAAAATTATTTAAACCACATAGGCACAATAGATTTTTTTTCGCTTTGCGAAAACTATGTTTTGCTATCGAATTCTTTTGATAGATTTAGATAGCATAGAAAAATAAATTTTTTAAACAGAGTCATTGGCAAAATTGAATTTCTATGAAACCTATATCTCTATGTGGTTTGTATAAAAATATTGATTTGAAAAAATAAAGCAAAAAATGAAAAGATTACAATACGAACGCCCACTCATTCAGCGATTGAACAGTGGATTGATGAATAAATTTGGAACCAAAACTGAATATGCACCCGTTACGCATATTGATGAAGTTTCAGTAAAAAATTTGATAGCAGAATTTGGTTCGCCACTTTTTGTAATTAGCGAACGAACCATCAGAAATACTTACAAAGAAGCCGTAAGAGCTTTTAAAACTCGTTATCCAAAAATTCAATTTGCTTGGAGTTATAAAACCAATTACATCAATGCAGTTTGTAATGTATTTCATCAAGAAGGTTCATGGGCAGAGGTTGTAAGCGGTTTTGAATATGAAAAAGCGATAAACAATGGAGTTCCTGGAAATAAAATTATTTTCAACGGACCTGATAAAACAGAAGCAGAATTACGAATTGCAATAAAAAATAATTCGCCAATTCATATTGACCATTTAGATGAATTGTATTTGCTAAATGAATTAGCAGAAGAAATGAATGCTCGACCAAATGTGGCAATCAGAGTAAATATGGATACAGGCATTTATCCTATTTGGGATAGGTTTGGTTTTAACTATGAAAATGGACAAGCTTGGGATGCTATCAATAAAATTATTTTAGCTGATAAATTGGAATTGATTGGATTGCATTGCCATATCGGAACATTCATGTTATCGCCAAGTGCTTACGGAATTGCTGCTTCAAAAATGAGTGATTTAGCTTTAGGTATTAAAAAGAAATACAGAAAAAATATTCAATACATTGACATGGGTGGTGGCTTTGCTTCTAAAAATACTTTGAAAGGTTCGTATCTTCAAGGTGTTGACACCAATCCAAGTTTTGATCAATTTGCCGAAGCGATTACAACTGCGATTTTAAATGCAGGGTTTACACAAGAAGAATTACCACTTTTGATTTTGGAAACGGGTAGAGCATTAATTGATGAAGCCGGATTTTTATTAGGAACTGTAATTTCAAACAAACGATTAAGTGATGGCAGAAGAGCAACTATCATGGATTTTGGTGTAAATATTATGTTCACTTCATTTTGGTACGATCATAAAATAAGTCCTGCACAAGAGTTTAGTAATTACACCGAAGATTCAATTGTTTTCGGACCTTTATGTATGAATATTGATGTGATAAGAGAGCATATTACATTGCCTCCATTAAAGCGGAATGACAATGTAGTGGTGCATTGTGTAGGTGCATATAATATGACACAATGGATGCAATTTATTGCTTTGCGACCAGCTGTGGTGATGATTGATATGAAATCGAAACCGCATATTATTCGTCAACGTGAAAATTTACAAAACATGGAATCAGCCGAAGTGAAACCTGATTATTTGAAAGAATTTAAGTTGTAAGAAGAGAGAAGTTGGAATTGAGTAGTTATAATTTAGAATTATGAAGTGAGAATTTAGAAAATAAACTCTGTGTCATTGTACCGCTGTGGTGAAAGAAAATTAACCACAGAGAAACAGAGGAACAGAGAAAAATAAACTTTGTGCCTTTGTGGTGAAAATTTAGAAGTGAGAATTTAGAAGTGAGAATTTAGAAAATAAACTCTGTGTCATTGTACCGCTGTGGTGAAAAAAAAATTAACCACAGAGAAACAGAGGAACGGATAAAATAAACTTTGTGCCTTTGTGCCTCTGTGGTGAAAATTAAGAAATGAGAATTGTGAAGTGAGAATTTAGAAGTGAGAATTTAGAAAATAAACCTCAGTGTCATTGTACCTCTGTGGTGAAAATTAAGAAATGAGAATTGTGAAGTGAGAATTTAGAAAATAAACTCTGTGTCATTGTACCTCTGTGGTGAAAGAAAATTAACCACAGAGAAACAGAGGGACAGAGAAAAATAAACTTTGTGCCTTTGTGCCTCTGTGGTGAAAATTAAGAAATGAGAATTGTGAAGTGAGAATTTAGAAAATAAACTCTGTGTCATTGTACCTCTGTGGTGAAAAAAAAATTAACCACAGAGAAACAGAGGAACAGAGAAAAAT
>JBEANU010000051.1:0-10812 GCA_041165265.1 Bacteroidota bacterium
TTTTGATTATTCATGAATAATAAAAAGTTGAAAAATGTTTTGCAAGATAACAAAACGATAAGAGATGAAATTAATTATTCCTCAATTTTAAATACGGTGGCATTATCACCCACCAACCAAACTTTATTGCTAGCTTGAACATAAACTTTACGAATGGCAACACCACTAAAATAATCTACTTTTTTCCAAGTATTTCCGCCATCGGTGGTTAATAATAACAATCCGTTTTTACCACATATATATCCTTTGTTAACATCAACAAATGCAATATCAGTAAATTGCCAATTTGCGTTCACTAAACTATTGCCATTGCGTATAGTGCGCCACGATTCACCAGCATTATTAGTTTTTAAAATAGTGCCTTCACTGCCAATTACAAATCCTGTTTGAGCATCTAAAAAAAATATACCATTAAAATTATCTCCTTTTGCTGCTAATATTTCCCAGCTTTCGCCTGCATTTGTGGTTTTATATATTGCGCCAAATGCGGCTACAAAGCCAGTTGTATTGTTTACAAATTGAACTGCATTAAGTTGCCTTGTAAAAATTTGTGGTTGCCAGGTATGATTTGTCAATCGTTGTAACACCTTGCCGCTACCTATTGCTACAGCAATTGTATCACTCACAAAAGCAATTTTTTCTAAATCTTGCCATTCATTGGTTTGCAAAGTGTTCCAGGTTGTGCCTGAATTATTGGATGATAAAATTTTACCCGTAATGCCTACTGCGTACATATTTTTTTTGCTATCAACACATGCCCCAAACAAACCCCAAGCACTTAATGAATCTTTTAAATGCCACGTTGAACCGGCATTATAGGTAATAAGCATTTGCCCGTTGCTGTATTTTAAACCTCCAACTATTACTCCAGTATCTTTATTTATAAAAACAATATCATGCAAATTTTGGTGCGTTAGTGAATCAACAATTACTTGCTGAATATTAACTGATAATGGTTTTTTACACGACAAAGCCGCTATTGTGATAGCGGCTATTGTGATAATTTTTTTACTAAAATTGATATATCGTTTCAACTAAAACTTTTGAATGCTTGTATTAATAATTATTTACTTAAAAGTTCTTTTATTTTTTCTTTTAAAATAAACTCATCACCTTCTACATATCCTGAGTGTGTGAAAGCTATTTTGCCTGATTGATCATACACAATTGTGTAGGGTACGCTTTGAAAATTGAGTACTCTTTTTAAATCTTGATTAGGGTCAATCAATGTTGTAAAATCCCATCGTTGGCCATTTACATACGATTTTACTTTTGCAATATTTCTGGTATCATCAATTGATACTGCTAAAAAATCAAAGTCCATATTTTTTTTCCATTCAGGCATTATTTCAGCAATATTATTAATTTCTTTTTTGCATGGTACGCACCACGTAGCCCAAAAACTTACAACTGTAATTCGGTTCTTTTTTACAACGTCAGCAAAATTTACATTTTCGCCTTTTATATTTTTTACAATTACGCTAGGTATATCTTGTGCGTTTGTAAGTAGTGTTGTGAAAAGGAAGGCAATAGCTAAAAAGATTTTTTTCATGATATTAAAATTGTTTTCAAATACTTTTCAAATACGATACCAAACTACATAGTTTTGATGGAACAGCCAAAATATTGAATAAAAACAAATCAACAGCAAATGTTTATTCAATAAAACTATCTTTGCAAAAAATTAATAAAAGGAGATTTGTCCGAGTGGTTGAAGGAGCACGCCTGGAAAGTGTGTATACAGGAAACTGTATCAAGAGTTCGAATCTCTTAGTCTCCGCTTTTTTAATTTATACCCATCCTTTGGTTAGCTAATTTTTTTTTGGGCTACTAATTTTCTTCAAAAAATCATTTTATCTTTCAGTTCTATTTTTTGTATTACCCAACCTAAATTCAGTATGAAAAAAATTTACATTTATTTGTTTTTGTTTATTGGCGTATATTTTTCGGCATCGGCGCAAAGCTATTGGCAGCAAGATGTTCAATATAAAATCGATGTAAAATTGGATGATGTAAATCATTACTTACAGGGTAATATTCAAATAAAATATACCAATAATTCTCCCCAAAGTTTATCGTATATCTATTTTCATTTATGGCCTAATGCTTATAAGGATAATTCAACCGAGTTGGTAAAACAGCAAATAAATATGGGTACTACTGATTTGTATTTTGCAGATGAAATAGATAGGGGTTTTATTGATAAATTAAATTTTATGGTAGATGGCAAACCGGGTAGATTTTTAATTAATGATGATACAATTGATATTGGCAAACTACTGTTAGATAAGCCCTTGCAGCCTAATCAATCTATTACCATTGAAACACCGTTCCGAGTAAAAATTCCAAAAACATTTTCACGATTGGGGCATGAGGAACAACAATATCAAATTTCACAATGGTATCCTAAGCCAGCCGTGTTTGATAAAAATGGATGGAATCAAATGCCTTATTTAGATCAGGGTGAATTTTACAGTGAATATGGTTCATTTGATGTACATATTACTTTGCCTAAAAACTATGTAGTAGGTGCCACAGGTGATTTACAAACTGAAGATGAAAAAAAATTTATGGATTCATTAGCAGCTCGTACGGCATCCTATGATGGATTTATATTCAGCAATAAATATCCTACATCAAATGATACTTTTAAAACGCTACATTATACAGCCCAACATGTTCATGATTTTGCATGGTTTACCGATAAAAGATATGTGGCATTAAAAGGAAATGTGGCATTGCCAAGTGGGCGCAATGTGGCTACGTGGCTATTGTTTACGCCACGATCGGGTAAATATTGGAAAGATGCATTGCCATACATTAATCATTCAGTTGCGTATTATAGCAAATGGATTGGTGAATATCCTTACAACTCAGTAACTGCGGTTGAAGGCAAGTTAGAAGCAGGCGGTGGTATGGAATATCCAATGATTACTGTGATTGGTAAAGTAAGTTCAAAATCAATTTTAGAAACTGTTATAGTACATGAAGTAGGTCATAATTGGTTTCAAGGAATTTTAGGAAACAATGAAAGGTTGCACCCTTGGATGGATGAAGGTATTAACTCGTATTTTGAAAACAGATATACTCGTGATGTTTCATCCTTGAATAAATCATCTGTAAAAAAATCAAAAGGAATATCATTTGCAATTGGAGGCGCTAAAGATAAAAATGGAAATACGCTTAGTTATTTAGGCTATGCATTTAGTGCTTACAAAAATGAAGATCAGCCGTGTGAGCTACCTGCAACCCAATATTCTACTTTAAATTATTTTGGTGATGTATATGCCAAAACACCTTTAGTGTTTAATTATTTAGCTAATACAATTGGTGAAGCTGAGTTTGATAGCATCATGCATATTTATTTTAATGATTGGAAATTTAAACATCCTACGCCTGATGATATCAAAAAAATATTTAACAACAACACCAAACAAAATATTGATTGGTTTTGGAACGATGCCATTAACAGCACTAAAAAATTTGATTTGCAATTAAAAAATATTAATCGAAAAGTTGAAAAAATTGGTACTTCAGCGTTTTATAAAGTTACTATTAAAAATAAAGGCAACATCCGTACGCCTTACTCAATAAGCGGTATAAGCCACGATTCAATTTTAACTACAATTAATTATGGTGGCTTTTTGGGTGAAATGGAGGTGCTATTTCCGGTAGGAAATTATTCGCATTTGCGCATTGATGCAGCACATTATATTCCTGAATTAAACCGACAAAATAATACTTGCCGAATAGATGGCAAGCAACGAAAAATTGAGCCTTTAAAAATTACAACTACTGGTGTTTTAAAAACTCCGAATGAGTATCAACTTAATATTTCACCTATTATTGGCTATAATATTTATAATGGTTTGATGCCCGGTTTGTTTTTAGCAAACCCTTTTTTGCCAGGCAATAAAATTGTTTATCAATTAGTGCCTATGTTAGGTTTAAAACAAAAAGATTTTGCATTTACGGGCAAAATAGCCAGCAACTGGAATGTTAACTCAAGCTTTATTCATCATATTCAAGCTGGTATTGGGCTTAATGCATTTGATTCACGAACAGTTATCACGGCGCAAAAATATGTTAGAATTAAACCGTTTATTGAATTTAGAATTACACAACATGAAAACAAAAACAACGTAACTGAAAAATTTATTATTGAAAGTAATATTATTAAAAGCGATGCTGCTACTGAGTTTACGCCAATCAACTTTTCAAAACGACCAACTCAAAAATATTTTGTAGGCACTTATGAATATAACAATACAGAAAAAATTGCTCCTCAAAAATTTATAGCACAAATACAAAATAGAAATAACGATTATAAACTTACAGCCACTTTTGAAACAGGGTTGATGTACAAAAAAAACAAGTATTTTAAAATACGTGGGTTTGGTGGATTTGTAAAAAATCAGAACCCTGCATTTGGTTTTAAATTATATATGAGTGGGGTTAGAGGCAATGAGGATTATTTGTACAACAATATGTATTTTGGTAGAGATGAATCGGCGGGCTTTTGGGCTAAGCAATTATATATTCAAGAAGGTGGATTTAGGCAAGTTACATGGCAGCAAAATAATATTGGCAGCTCAAATTTATTGTTAGGTAGTTTGAATTTTACTTTTGATTTGCCAATTGGTTTGCCCGTTGCTGTATATGCTGATTTGGGGATGTATGGCTTAAAACAACCTTATGAATATCAATATGATAAACTACAATATGATGCTGGTTTGGTGTTGCATTTTACTAAAAATTTTCAAATCAATTTTCCATTATTAGCATCGCAAGATTTTAAAAATAATGTTACATCATTGTATGGTACTGAATCAAAATTTAAGCAATATGTTCATCGCATTACATTTGTGTTTAATATCAATGCCATGAATCCGATATCAGCAACTGAAAATTTTAAGGTAAAATAAAATTAATTTGCCTTCATAATTGAATCGCCTTGTAATACAGGCACAATGGGAGTATTGTTTTCAGTGAAGCAAAATTTTAAATCATCAGCAGCACCAAGGTTCAATAATCTGCCAAAATGATTAGCAATACGGTGTGCTTCGTAAATATTATTTTTTGAAATGGCATATTGTTGCTCCATTATTTTAGCACTATCGCATGCCAAATCGAAATCGTTTTTTAATCGATGCACAATGCCGCCAGCCATAATACTATCCTCCATATTCACTTTATCTTTCCAAGCACTGCATGCCATTATCACTGATTTATTTTGTCCTAATAAATAATTAGCTAGTGCATCCATATTACCAAATGAACCAATCACAATTTGATCAGCTGCCAAACATAAATGCAGCATTTTTGTGCCATTGGTGGTAGTAAGCACAATAGTTTTATTTTTTATGGCAGGTGTTTTATATTGTTGGGGTGAATTGCCATACTCAAAACCATCAGGCAATTTTGCATCACGTTCAGCCGCCAATAAATAATCAGGATGAATGCTGTACGCCTTACATTCATCAATACTTGCCACAGGTATAATTTTACTTGCACCAAAATGTAAAGCTGTGCAAATAGTTGATGTAGCACGTAATACATCAATCACCACAGCAATTTTATTTTGCAAATTATAAGTATGTAATAACGCCGGTGAAAGACAAACTTCAATAGTAGGTTTCATTTTTATACAAAATTTTTATTGCTTCAAAAGTAAAAAAAGTACTTCAATAAAATATTCAAACCCTTATTTTTGCACCATTATTTACAGATGCAAAACATTGAACCCTTTTATAATTGGTTAGATATTTATAACCCTGAAGATGACAACCAAAGCCCATTTTTTGGTTGCGAACACAGTGAATTTCAATATCAAAATACCATTTACAATTATTATATACACCCACAATGGGATTCATTTGGCTCAGCCACTATGTACATGAAAGTGTTGTATGCCGATTATGATAAACACTTTGCTGTGCTTGAATTTATTGGCGAATGGAATGATTGTATTGGCAATGATATTATGTTTTTAAAACGTGATATTATTGATGTATTTATTAGTAATGGTATTTACAAATTTGTATTAATTGGTGAAAATGTTTTAAACTTTCATTACAGTGATGATTGTTATTACGAGGAATGGTATGATGATATAAAAGATAATGGTGGATGGATTGCTGGCATAAATTTTAGAAATCATGTGCAAGTTGAATTTCAGAAAGTAGGTATAAAAAATTATATTTTATTTAATGATGAAGAAGATGAAATAACTTGGCGCAAACAAAAACCTTATACCTTTCATAAATTAATTGAAGACCAATTAATGCCCAAATATTTGCAATAAAAAAACCTACTATTTTTTTTAAAAAAAGTAAAAACCATTTTTCAATTTACAAAAGCAACAACATGATACGAGTTTATTTTTTATTGATAAGTTTATTTTTTTGTTTACCATCCCACCATTTATTTGCTCAAGCCAACAAGGGTCATCAAGCTGCTGAACCAGCATCATTAGTAAAGTGGATTGATTTTAAAAAAGCTTTTGAAGAAAATAAAAAAGTACCCAAACCATTTTTAATTGATATATATACCGATTGGTGTGGTTGGTGCAAACACATGATGAAAACCACTTACAGCAACCCTGCTATTGCTGAATATATCAATAATTATTTTTACCCAATACAATATAATGCCGAAGGAAAAGATACCATCACTTTTAAAGATTCAGTGTACATCAATCGTGGCACAGGCAATCGTTCAGTACACGATTTAACCTATCAATTAATCGGCAATAAATTAAGCTACCCAACCACAGTTTTTTTATTTAATGATTTAAAAAGTCAGGCACCTGTACCCGGCTATTTAAATGAAAAACAAATTGAACCCGTTTTATTATTTTTTGCTGAAACTGTTTACATGAATAGTACTTTTGAAGACTTTAATGAATATTTTCAAAAAGCATTTATTGATACTACAAAGCTGTATAAAAAAACAAGCTTACAAAAATATACATTTGCCCAAGCTGAAAAATTATCAAAAACTGAACCCCGTAAATGGTTAATAAATATCAATACAGATTGGTGTAACTCATGCCGAACATTAAATAAAGCTGTACTTACTGATTCATTAATAGTAAATTATATCAATAAAAATTATTACTACATTAATTTAAATGCACAGCAAACTGATTCAATTCGGTTTTTAAACTATACTTATAAATACCATGAAACAGCTGGTAGTATGCCCATACATGATCTTGCGCCTGCATTAACTGGTGGCTCAATAATATTGCCATCATTGGTTGTGTTAGATGAAGAAATGAAACGAGTAGATGTAATTCAACGATTTTTAGTACCCAAAATGCTAAACACTGTTTTACATTTTTATGGCGATAATGCTTATAAAAATAAATCATGGAATGAGTTCAGAGATAATTTTTACAATCTAAAAAAATAATTCAGCCTGCTTACTAATCTTCCACACTAGTTGAAAAGTTTGATTATTGATTGTGATAAATTGTAACGTAGTTTGCAATCTAAATTTTTACAACACATGAATCGTTCAATTGCTGAATTGGAAAAAATTGCTACACAAGTTCGTCGTGATATAGTACGTCAAGTGCATGGTGCTAAAAGCGGACATCCGGGTGGTTCGTTGGGCTGTACAGATGTACTCACAGCACTTTATTTTAAGGTAATGAATCATTCAACATCATTTAATATGGATGGCAATAATGAAGATTTATTTTTTTTAAGCAATGGCCATATATCGCCAGTAATGTATAGTATATTAGCTCGTGCAGGTTATTTTCCGGTAAGTGAATTAAGCACATTCCGAAAATTAAATACTCGGTTACAAGGGCACCCTACAACACACGATAATTTACCTGGAATCAGAATTGCTAGCGGCTCCTTAGGGCAAGGCATGAGTGTGGCTGCTGGTGCGGCTTACAGTAAAAAATTGAATAATGATAAAGCTGTAGTTTTTAGCTTACATGGCGATGGCGAATTGCAAGAAGGTCAAATTTGGGAAGCGGCGCAATTTGCAGCACATCATCAATTAGATAATTTAATATCGATAGTGGATTGGAATAAGTTGCAAATTGATGGCCCTACAGAACAAGTAATGGCTAATGGTGATTTAAAAGCTAAGTTTGAAGCCTTTGGTTGGCAAGTATGCACCATGAATGGAAATGATATGAATGATGTAGTAGCTACTTTAGAAAAATGCAAAAACAATACTGGCGGCAGCAAACCGCAAATGATATTAATGACCACACAAATGGGCTTTGGTATTGATTTTATGATGGGCGATCATCATTGGCATGGTGTAGCGCCAAATGATGAGCAATTAGAAAAAGCACTTGCTCAGTTAGATGAAACTTTAGGTGATTATTAGTTTAGATTGCGCTAAAGTAAAGTCACTGCGCCAAATGAATGCAGCATTTTTTTAAATTTTTGTATTGGTGGCAATTAAGCGTATCAAATTTATTAAGGGGCGAATAGCTACAACAAAATATTTTTTCATCGCCCCATTTTGCAAATGAATTCACTTAGTGAATCCTTAGTGATTTTGTGAACTTAGTGGTTTTAAAACTAAAACTTCCTCACTGCATCTATCGTTTTTTCAATATCATTTTCGGTTAATGAATTACTGAAAAACCAGCTTTCATAAGCTGATGGCGGTAAGTAAATTCCGTTGCTAAGCATATGATGAAAAAATTTATTAAACAAAGCAATATCACATTTAGCAGCAGTTTCAAAATCAATTACTTTATGTTCGCCAAAGTGAACGCTAATCATACTTCCCATGTGATTGATAGTATGTGTAATTCCTTTTTCGTGTAATGCTTGATGTAATTTTGCTTTTAATAATTCGCCTTTGCTTTCTAAATTTTTATAAATAGATGGATTATTTTTTAAGATAGAAAGTGTAGTATAACCTGATGTTACAGCAATAGGATTACCGCTTAAAGTACCAGCTTGATAAACACTGCCTAACGGAGCAATGTGTTGCATAATTTCTTTTCTTCCGCCAAAAGCACCTACGGGCATACCGCCGCCAATCACTTTTCCGTAAGTAACCAAATCAGCTTCAACGCCTAATTTTTCTTGAGCGCCACCGGGTGCTAATCTAAAACCTGTCATCACTTCATCAAAAATTAATAAGGCTTCATGTTCGTTGCAAATTTTGCGTAAGCCTTCTACATAGCCAGGTTCAGGTAATATACAGCCCATGTTACCAGCCACAGGCTCTAAAATAATAGCTGCAATCTGATTGTAGTTTTCTTCAAATAATTTTTCAACGGCTTCTAAATTATTATAAGGCGCAGTTAGGGTATCAGCTGAAACACCGCCAGTAATGCCAGGCACAGTTTGAATATTAAAGGTGGCTAATCCGCTACCAGCTTTTACTAAAAATGCATCAGCATGACCATGATAACAACCTTCAAACTTGATGAATTTATTTTTTTTGGTAAATCCTCTTGCCAATCGCAAAGCACTCATGCAGGCTTCTGTTCCGCTGCTTACTAATCGAATCAAATCAACATTGGGCACCATTGATTTTATCAATTCTGCCATTTGAGACTCCAATTCTGTTGGCGCACCAAACGAAATAGTTTGTTGGGCTTTTTGCGTTATCGCTTCTACCACATCAGGATGACAATGACCCAAAATCATGGGGCCCCATGAATTGATATAATCAACATACACATTATCATCAACATCTGTCAAATAAGCGCCTGCTGCCGATTTCATAAATATGGGCTGACCGCCAACACTTTTAAATGCTCTTACAGGTGAGTTCACTCCACCCGGAATACTTTGTTGCGCTTGATTAAATAACTGCTGACTTTTAGTAGTGTTGTACATAAAATTTGGTACTTAAAAATTTAAGAAATAAAGGTATGCTGAAATGAAGTTAGTGAAGTTTGATAATCCTTTTTTTATTCAACACCATATTTTTTTTTATACTTTTCGTTTCATTGTTTTTGAATCGATTTTATTATTCCAAATTAAAAATAATTGGAAAAGAAACTTCAACATCAACAGGCTCATTGTTTAATAACCCTGTAAGCCAATCATTTGGCAATTCTTTTAAAACTCTTATCGCTTCTTCTTCTAACCCAAACCCCAAAGTCCATTTTGTATGAAAGTTCATAGCCTCACCATTTTTATTCATTGTAAATAGTACAACAACTTTCCCTGAAATTTCATTTTCTCAGGCAGAAATAGGATATTTTAAATTTTTAATTAAACAATCTGATATATAACTCAAGTTGCTAGATAAAAAAGTGGTTAAGTTGTTTTACACAAATAAAGCAAATTAATTTTAATAAAAACCCCTGAAAAGTAACAGCATGAATAGTTCGAGGGAATAATTTTTTGATGTAGCTAATGGTAGTTTCTATTCGTTTTCTTATTATTAATTTGAGCTGTGTTTGTTCTTTAGTGTCGGGTCTTTTTGAATTATATTTTCGTTGTAGCAGAACAAACAATTATAGTTAAATAGTTCCTTAAATGTGTCGGCTAATGCGTTATGAATTAATCATTCGTCTGATTAGATAATATTTCTTATCTATATTCAACCAATGAAATTTAGAGTTCAAAGTATTTTATTATTATTCTCTTTTATTGCAATTATAGGCTGTGGTAGCTCATCACACGAAGTGCTTCCTTCATTTTCTGCACCAACTATTGATGGAAAATTAATTCAAACAGATAGCCTAAAAGGTAAAATTATTGTAATTGATATTTGGGCTACATGGTGCGGCAACTGCATGAATGAACTAAATTCTTTAAATGCTGTTGTAGAAAAATATAAAATGGATAGCAATGTTGTTTTTATTGC
>JBEANU010000052.1:0-12599 GCA_041165265.1 Bacteroidota bacterium
AATATTATAACCACCATGCGCTGTGAACACAAATTTCCTTTTATGCTTTTTTAATAATCTTGAAATAGAATAAAGTTCAGGAAGGAAAACACCATGCAAATGAAATATAGTTTGTGGTGATGAATTGATTATTTCTTGTTCCATTTTTTTATCTAAAAAAAATCTAACCCTGTTAGATTGAAATAATTTCGTGGTGAAATTTCGTGGCGGAAAATTTTCTTCTAATGTTGCAGTAATTCCCCACAGCTCAACATTATTGCCAGCTTGAGCCTGATGTGTGCAAAGTTCATATACCACTTTGTTCACCCCATTCATCCGTTGCGGATTAGCTTTTCCTAATGTGATGTGGGTAATGTCCATGCCATTTGGTTTTTACGTTTTAAAATTATTGTCCAATAAATTACCATTACAATTTGATTGAACATTAAGCCAATAACTACGCCTGCCATGCCCATGGATACGCATAGCCACTTAGCTGCTAACAAGCTAAACAATGTTGTAAAAATATAGCCCACTAAAAAATGTGCATTTTGCATGTGCACTCTAATTAAAATTCGGAAAGGATAACTGATTGCAATTGTCATTAGCAATAATGCAAACCATTGCAGTACCGAGCTATATTCAACAAATTGGGAACCACCTGCTGCAAAAAATATTGGTTTTGAAAAGAAAAATAAGGTGCTTGAAATTACCAAACTTATTAATATTAATCCGATGGAATAGTGCTTTACATAGCGCCACATCATGTAGGGTGATACTCGTAACATTTGAGCAGCTTTTGGTAGTACATAATTTTCAGATGCTTGCAAAAACACACCTACAACTCCAAGTATACTTTGCCCCAATCTTACAGCTGCCAATGCTTGTGCACCAATATAATAGGTTGCTGCTACCACTAGGTAATTGCCTGAACTCCATTGTAGCAAGCCTGTTGCTGTGAGCCATCTAGATTCTTTCCAAAACATTTTGTAAATTCGGAAAAATGTAGGCAAAGATTGAAACCTTGGTTGAAGAAAAAATATACCCACCAATACAGCTGGAATATAAGTTACTGATATGGTTTTTAAACCACTATCTAAAGTAAGTTCTTTGGCATAAAACAAATATGCCAACACAATTAATTGAGGAATATTTGATATGGCATCTATGATGATGGATTGGGTTATTTTTTTCTCAGCTATTAGCATTCGGCGTATTAAATCCATCAATAAATAACCTTCAATACAACATAGTGAATACATTGCTTGGGTTTTAGTAAGAATGCCACCTTGTTCAAAAAAATGACGAGCTGCATGCATTCCTATTAAACCAACAGTAATAAAAATAAAACCAGCCCACCATGCAGTGTGCCTACAACTTTTACCCGGTAATCTATATAAAAATAATTGAAAGGGCTGAAGTACCAGTGCATTTTGCATGGTAAGCATAAACATTTGTGCTAATACAATACCTGAATATCTGGCAAAATCGCTTACGGGTAAACCATGTGCTAATATAAATGTGGTAATAAAATTAATACCACTCACCAATAATTGATCCACCATTACCCATGTAATTGGCTTAGATAGTACTGTTTTAACGTATTTGTAAGGGTCTTTTTCTATCATTAATTGGCCTTAAAAACTAAGGTGTGGTTTTATTAGTTTGATATAAATTGAACTGCGAATTTGAATTATTTTTTGAATAGAATTAATAAGTTGTTTTACGTAGATTTCTAGTTTTAACAATTAATATTTAGATTTTTTTGTTTTAAAATTGAAATCAAAATTGGGCCGTTTTTGCAAAATATAATGTTCTTCATTGGGTGTAAGCCTAGGATTAAATTGAATGCAGATATAAATAATCAACATCTGATAAAATAAAATACCGTAGTTGGTTTCACCAAAAATACCAAACTCAGTAAATGAATTAATAACAACTGGTATCAATATTCCGAGCAACATTAATCGTTTTTCATTTTCTTCATTTAAAAACCCTCTAACTGTAAAAATCATTTGAAAAATAACAATAGCAAATCCAATCAATCCTAAATTCATGATTACTTGCATAAATGTATTATGAGTCATATGAGCTTCGTAAGTATGTACACTTTTAAAAGTTTCACCGTATGCAATTCTCATAAATCCAAAACCAAACAAGGGTTCTTTGGGTAATCCTTCAGTGATTAATGCTTTCCAAAAAGGCATTCTACCTGTCATTGAAAGTACATCATCAATACCCCCTTTTCGTAAAATTAATTTTGAAACGGCAATTGGCAACACTGCTATAACCCCAATATAGGTTAATATTTCTAATTTAATATTTTTTGAATTACGGATATGAAAAAACACAATTAATAATAAGCCAACCAATGATGATCGTGATTTTGTCATCACCAATGCCAAAACCAAAATTGCTATTTTAAAAATGGTCCACCCTTTATTTTGTTTACGATACAAATCAAAAATTAAACACGATACACCTAAACCGCAATACATTCCTAATTCATTTGGGTTCATGATATAGCCTCCTAATCGAGCATCTTCACCGCCTTCCACCAATCTAAAAAAAATATCGGGGGCTACAATCATGCCCACCGTAAAAATAAATAAAAGCATAAATGATACATTGCCCATTAAATTATAAAACCTTACTGGATTATCAGGATAGAACTCATCTAAAAGAAATATTGATTTTATTAAATAATAAGAAAACACAAAACTACTCATATCCATCACCCATTGTAATGAACTATACCCTACATTGGTACTCCAACAAAATGAAACCAAACCCAATAATAAGTAACCTGCATATAAGCCTATTGAAAATTCATTTTTTAATTTGAATGAATCAACTGCACCTCTATTTAATATATTTCGATACACTAAATAAATACACCCCGTCATCCCTACCCTTGTTATTACTTTAAACACACGAGTAAATACTATGCTTTCATTCCATGTAAAAAAACCTGCAATCATCACAAATAAAATGATTAGCAGAATATTATTGGTTTGATTCAAAAATTTAGTGTGCTCAGTATATTGTTTCTGTTTCAAAACTATTTAGGCTTTGCGTTTTTAATTTTTTTATGAACAGCTAAAATGGGTTGTTCAATAAATTTATATGAAAATGATGCGGCTAAAATGATTGCCGCAAATAATAAAATATAATAGCTAGGCAAGTACCAAAATGAATTTTGATGATTGGATAACAGTTTTTGATACAGTAATGTATTAGCATAAATAATGGGTACATGTAGCATATATATTCCGTATGAAATATCCCCTAAATAATTAAGTATTGTATTATCTAAAGAAAAAATTCTGTTTTCATTTACACCTAAATTTAATATCAGCCAAGCCAGCAAAACGCCTATTGGCAAGGGTAATAACACTTCGCCCCAATCTGTTTTTGAATATCCTAAAAAAAATATTACAATTACTATTGTAAAAATTGCTTGAATTATTTTGGATGTAAAAACAAAATTATTGAGTAGCGTTTCTTTTTTGTTGAACAATAGCCAAGCACTTAAAGCACCAATACCCATATAATGAAATTGAAGTGTACGTATGAGTATTTGAATTTTTTCAGAAACAGGAAAAACATGAAGTGTATTTAAAGCATTTATGATTAAAAAAAATAAACTTATACTAATTGTGATAGGTATAAAATTATTTTTAATCCGTTTTACAAAAGGTGCCCAAAAAAGATAAAATTGTTCTTCAACGGCTATTGACCATGTTACATGAATGATTCCGCCAACATCAAATAAACTGTTCATTACATTTGCCATAAAAAAAATATACAACCCTGCTGCAACACCTAATGAATAATGGGTTGGATATTCAAAATGAAGCATGGGTGCAAGTTTCCAATAAAATAATAATCCCAAAATAATTACTAAAAAATACAAAGGCCAAATTCTGAATACTCTTCTTAAATAAAAATCTTTTACATTGATTGTATTTGATTTATTGTTCTCAACAAATAATAAGTAGGTGATTAAAAAGCCGCTGAGTACAAAAAAAAAGGATACTGCCCATAATCCTTTTGATTGAATTGGATAATCTAAATAATGAGGTAATTGGTGGATTTTTAAATTGGATTGTACATGCATCAACACAACTAATGATGCTGCAAAAAAGCGTAGTGCATTTAAGCCTTTAAACCAAGTTGATGCTGGTTTGATATGAATAGTTGGTGGTAACAATTAACCTAATTTTTTATTTTAAGATGCTTTGTCCATTTAAAAATATTTTGAATTTTTGATAGAATAGAAGGGCTGTAGCCGCCACGATTTACCAAATAATAAAAGTTTTTTAAATTCATTTTTTGCACTACATCATCTACTTCGTTGATATAATTCAACTTAGATAATCGGCTATCTAAAACAAACAAATTTAAATCACTGCTGCGCAAGGCAAGCAATGAGTTAGCATTGTTTTTAAAATCAACATTTTGAATAAAAACTAATTCATATTCTGATTTCCATTTTAACAATAATGCATCAAAAACACTTGGCAATTGCCAATCGGAAACTGTTTTATTAATATTAATTGAATGTATTTTATTACTTGCTGGCAATGCTCTTTCATCCATTGAAACATATAAAACTTTTTTACCTAATTGCGCCGCAGCTTGTGCCATGCCTAATGCTACTGACCGCTTGCCTTCAAATGTTCTCATTGATGAAATACTAATACAATCATGCTTTTTAATGGTTGAATTAAAATCTAATTCAATCACCCATTTTTTAAAGAAGTCATCTAATTTTTCAGCATCTTTTATATATGGTATTGATTTTAATACTTTATTATCCGAATTTTTATAGACTAATGATTCATCACCAACGCTGCCTCGTACAGCACTTACAACATATATACCTAAAGCACTAAATAACAAGGATAAAAAAATTGCCAAAGCTTTTAATAAGGATGGATTTGGAGATACGGGCACTTTTGAAATTTCACCAAATTGTATAATTCGATGAAATGAAATTGCAGCAGCTCTGGCTATTTCAGCTTCTGTATTTTTTTGTTGTAAAAAATTATATGTTTGTTCATTTAGTGTAAAACTGCGCTGCAAAATATTCATTGTTTTTTCTTTCACTGGCAAATTATTAAATGATTGCGATGCTTGAAAAATCTCATCCTCTAATCTTGCATGCTTTGTTTTATAATCAATTAATGAATTTTTTACCGCCTCTCTAATGTACTGTGTATAATCTTTTATTTTATCGTCAATCACTTTTACCTTTTCATCTTCGGCTGTATAATCCAACAATAAATCACGACGTTTAATTTGAAGCTCTTTTATGTTTTTTACCATTTCGGTAGATAATAAATCATTAAAAGCTTGAAAGTTGGGCGCTAAATCTAAAACATTGGCGTTATCATTCATTAAATATTCATATAGCTTTGATACAGCATCAATAGTCATTCGGAGGTTAGATGCTTGAATTTTCATTTCTGAAATTTTTCGCAAATCGGTTTCAGTTTCTTGCCTCGTATTTATTATTCTGTTTTGGTCTCTATAACTTTGAAGATTATCTTCAGAGTGTACCAATTTATTATCAATTGAATCAATTTGTTTGTTCAAAAATTTAACTGTGATATCAGCCGATTCAACCTTTGATAAAATAAAATCTTGCACATAAATTTTAGAGAGCGTATTTACAACTTTTGCTGCCTTAACCGGAGTGGCACATTTATAACTAATGCGCAGTACTGGTACATCTTTATCAACAGGTGTTACATCAATATTTGCATCTAAATCTTTCAATAAACCACTTTTTGTTCTGGCTACTAAGTCGTAAGCTCCTACCAATTGTATTTCAGGTTTATCATGAATAAGCATAAAATTTTGCTGCAACAAAATCAAACCGCTTTTGCATACAATGGGTTGATTAAATGAGCCTGCAATTTTTTCAGTACTATCGGGTGAAATAATTTCAAACTGACTGCTGTTTAAAATATTTATACGGAATGTTACATCAGTTTTTAATTCTTCATTAGGATGATACATGGCTATAAAAGGGCAATCATCAAACAATTCAGTTTTTTTTATTTTTCCAATTCTAAAAACTTGATAAGATAATTTTAATGAATCAATAATACGCTCTAATAAAATTGATGATTTAATAACTTCTACCTCAGTTCCTATTTTATTGGTTTGTGCAAACAAATCAAAATCCTTATACAAATTAGTATTTGGGGCTCCTTCATTAGCTTCTGCCAGTTTAATTTTAGCAGTGCTTTCATACATAGGAACTGCATATTTTAAATACCGATTGGTAAAAAATAAGGCGCAAAATATTACTACAACAAATACATACCAGTTGCGAATAAGTGCTTTTATAATGCGTAACGAATCGCTCATTTAAATTATTTTTTTAGGAAAGCTGTGTATAGTATTACCAATGTTGTAGCTACTGATGTAAATGGAGCAATGGTTGATACTCGTCTATCAAAATCTTTATTTCGTTTGCTAGGTATGTACACCAAATCACCTGGCAATATGGATATGTTGTTTAATGAAAATTGATCGCTTCGTGTTAAATCTAATTTTAATTGTTTTTCAAATCCATCTACTTTTCTTACAACTATTATTTTTTTCTTATTGGCATAAAAATCAAAATCGCCTGCCATGGCAATAGTTTCAGCCAATGTATATGTTGATTTATCAAAGGTTAACCTACCTGGTGCCTTTACTTCGCCCATCACTACTACTTCTTTATTTAATACTCTAACAAATACAATTGGATTTACAATCCATTTTGCTACAATACGTTTTATTGAATCTTCGGCTTGCAACATACTCATCCCTGCAATTTTAAAATTTCCAACTTTGGGTATTGGCAATTCGCCATTTGCATCAACCATAACCCATTTACCATATACTTCATTTGAATTATAAATGCCATAAACTGATCCTACACTTAATTCATCATGCCCCCAAATACTGATGTTTACTTTATCATCCACTTTTATTACATATTGTTTTGAAGCACTATTGGTAAAAAAACCATCGGGCATTGTATTGCTTACTAATGGTTTTTGCATCATATTTTGTGTTACACAACTTTGCATCAGGGCTACACACAATATAGTTATAACATAGGTGGTAATTTTCATTGTCATGCTAATTTAATTATGAAAATATTTTTTTCAAAAAGCCTTTTTGTTGGTTATCCATTAATTTCATAACGGCAACAATTTTGCTCATTACAATTTCAATTGCTTTACCCTCATTTCCATTTTTTATAATGTAATCAAATGCGCCAAATTTTAAAAAATCAATGGCTATTTGTACTGTATCTTGCCCTGATACTACTACCACAAAAATATCAGGATCAAATCGTTTAATTCGCTTCAAAACCTCAATGCCTGTTATCTCGGGCATTTCATGATCTAAAAAAATTATATCAGGTTTTTCAACTAAATCATTTAAGCAAACATGACCTGAATTGTATGTTTTAATATTTTGAAACCCAAGATTTGTTAAATGCATTTTAGTTGTTTCCAAGCACATATCTACATCATCTACAATAAAAAATTTAAAATCTTCAGGCTTTTTCATAATTGAAATACGTAAGTGGTTTAATAGGTTTATTTAGCTACCCTCAAATTTTGCAATAAAATCAATCATTTTAATTGATATCAACCAATTAAAATAAACTACTATTTGTTAATAAAACAAGTAAGTAGTCAAACAAAAAAAGATATTGTGTGAGTGAAAAAATTTAGTGTGTAATGAAGCGGATTATAAAAGTGTTTCTTTCAAAATAATATATATACCCATCACAACAATAAACCAAGCAAATATTGGTTTCAGTTTATTGCCATCCACTTTTTTTGATAATTGTGTACCTATAAAAATTCCTACAACAGCTAATGAAGTAAAAATTGAGAGGAGTTTTAAATCGGGTTGAATGCCAGCTAACAAATCGCCAGCAAACCCTAATAATGAATTTACTGAAATGATTAATAAAGATGTACCAACAGCTTGTTTCATTTGTAAGCCTCCAAAAAATATTAATGACGGAATAATTAAAAAACCACCTCCGGCTCCTAAAAAGCCAGCAATAATTCCAATTACAAAACCAATAACAGATAATTTTTTAAAATTGATGGTAGGCAAATAACTTTTTTTAACATCCATTGAGTTTAACATAGAATAGGCTGCCATCAGCATTAAAACAGCAAACACAATCATAATAAATACATTTTTTGCAATCTGAAAACCCAATATTACAAATAAGTAATCAGGCAAATTAGGCACTATAAATTTACGTGTAAGTAATAATGAAATGATGGATGGAATGCCAAAATAAATTGCTGTTTGAAACTGCAAATTTTTTAATTGATAATGCCTAAAAGCACCCACTACAGCAGCTATGCCCACAATAAATAATGAATAAGTGGTAGCCAATTGTGGTTTAATATGAATTAAATAAACCAATATTGGTACTGTAAGAATTGAGCCTCCGCTGCCTACCAACCCAAGTGTTATACCAACCAATAATGCCAATAAATAACCTACTATTTCCATTGAAATTTTCAGAATTAAAAAACTTAAATTTATTTAATAATTGGATGAGGTTTCATCTCAACATTTTTATCAAACATTATTTTGTAAGTAATTAATGTTTTTATTTTTTTTGCGTTCAAACTTTCACAGATAGAAATCATTTTCGGATTAAATGATCCAATCCAATTCATTTCCATATCAGTATATTTATTTTGTTTTTTTATAACCGCTTCAGCAGCTTTTATGATTGCGCCTTCAATCCCTTTTCCTTGAAATTCAGGAATTACGCCAAATACAACGCCATAACATTTTGATACTGTTTTTGAATATTTTAATAAATACACAAATTTTAATTTTTCAAACCATCCAAATTTTCCATTCAATTTCTTTACAGCTTGATTGATTTCAGGCAGCATAATAAAAAACGAAATGGGCTTTTCATGATAAAATCCAAACCAAATTAATTTAGGGTCCATAATTGGTTTTATGGTGTTTAATATTTTTTTTGATGCCTCTAATGCCATTGGCTTAAACCCATGATGAGTGCCCCATGCTGCATTATAAATTTCATTAAAATAGGTTGCATATTTATCCAATTTATTTTTATTTACATATTCAAATCTATAAGCTTTTTCACGAGCAATACGTTCCGCCTTTTCACCAAATTTTTCAGGCACATCTTGTGTTACTTCGTACCTAAAAACGTATTGTTCGTAATAGGTTGCAAATCCAAAATTTTCAAATAAAGTTTTATAATAGGTAGGGTTATAATTCATGCCATACGTTGGGTGTGTAAAACCATCAACCAATAAGCCCCACCATTTATCTCTATCACCAAAATTAATAGGCCCTTCCATGGCTTCCATGCCTTTTTGTTGCAACCAATTTTGTGCAGCATCAAATAAAAAATTGGCCGTTGCTTGTTGGTTAATACATTCAAAAAAACCAACACCACCAGCTTTTGAATCTTTTGCTGTGCGATGATTAATAAATGCTGCAATACGCCCTGTTGTTTTATTATTCTCATCTTTTACTATCCAACGAATACAATCACCATGTCGAAAAAATTTATTTTTTTTAGGGTTAAATATATCTTCCACATCATGATTCCACGGGCGTACATACACCGTATCATTTTTATACAATGTAGTAGGAAATTCAATAAATTCTTTTGCTAATTCTGAATCAGTAATTTCAATTAATTTCATTATTTGATTTCAATATTTTATCAATTTACAATAATTAAATCTGCCATTTGCTTTGCTTTTTTTCTAATATTATTCATATCAGATTGCAAAGTATCATGCGCTAAAGCAACACCCATGCGGCGATGCAGCCTAGTAGTTGGTTTTCCGAAAATTTTAATATCTGAATTTTCAATTTGTAGTGCTTCATTCAATCCTTGATATTGCGGCATTAAATTGCTTTCAGCTTTTGCTAAAATAACTGCACTGCACCCTGCTTTTAATAATTGAATAGACGGAATTGGTATTCCTAATATGGCTCGAACATGTAGTTCAAATTCATTAAAATTTTGAGTGCCAGCTAATGTTACCATGCCCGTATCATGAGGCCTTGGCGATAGTTCGCTAAAATAAACACCTTGTTGGGTTAAAAAAAATTCAACGCCCCAAATACCACAACCACCTAATGCTTTTGTAATTTTTGCAGCCATTTGTTGTGCTTCCAATAAATGTTCATTGCTGATTAAACATGGCTGCCAACTCTCTTGATAATCACCCCTCTCCTGCCTATGACCAATTGGCGAACAAAATAAAGTATTCCCACTTTTTTGAGTAACCGTAAGTAATGTAATTTCAGCATCAAACGGAATAAATTCTTCCACAATTACTTCCATCAAATCACCTCTACTTCCGCTACAAGCATATTGCCAAGCTGTTTTAATATCTTGTATTGTTCGAACCACTGACTGCCCTTTACCACTTGACGATATTAAAGGCTTAGCAACACAAGGCAAACCAATTGTAGCCACTGCATTTGCAAAGCTGTGTAAATCATCAGCATACAAATATTTAGCCGTTTTTAGCCCTAATTCTTTTGCAGCTAAATCTCTCACCAATTTTCTGTTCATGGTATAATTAGCGGCTTTAGCACTTGGTACTACTTGAATATTTTGCTGTTCGTAATTATAAAATTCTTCTGTTCTGATGGCCTCAATTTCAGGCACAATAATATCGGGTTGATGTTGTTTTACTATTTCATTCAACTTAGCTGCGTTCAGCATATCAATTACTTCACAAGCATCAGCAACCTGCATGGCTGGTGCATTTTCATAATTATCAACTGCAATTACATATTGCCCCAATCGCTTTAAAGCAATTACCACTTCCTTTCCTAATTCGCCACTACCCAGCAGCATTATTTTTTTATTCATTTAATTTTTTTTTGATGAAATGAAAAATTAATTTTTAATCAATTTTGCAATACTTAAAACCCCAGTTTTATTTTTTGTTTTTATAAAATAAATACCATTTGGCAATTCTGAAATACTAATTTTTTCTGTTTCAGATTGATGTAATTCATTCAGATTTACAACTATTTGTCCTAATAAATTTTCAATATATAATGATGTAATTACTCCGTGTTGCTTTACAATGATACTTTGCGATGAAGGGTTTGGGAATATTTGCAAGTCAGTTTTATTATTTGATAAAATACTTTCAACGCCAGTTTTTAAAGTAGTATCAACGCCATAAATTTTCATGTCATCAAAATAAAATCCATCCATATTAAATCCTTGATCAGCTACTAATTGAAATCTGATTTTAATTTTTTGATTAATAAAATCTGAAAGCATCATTTGTTCTTTCACCCAATTTAATTGTTCCCCATCATAAATTGGCTCATCTAATATTTGATTGATATTGCCTTGGTGAGTATAAAGTCCGCATAAACTTATCCAATTAATACCATTGTTTGATGTGGCTTGAACAGTTACATAATCAAAATCTTTTTCAATTTGCCACTTACAGTAAAAACTTAAAATCGGCTTTACTGCATTGGTTAAATCTATTTCATTTTTCAAAGTAATTGTATTTACTGTAAAATCATTATAGTTACCTAAAGGGCTATCTGTAATTGAATTAGGAGCTGTTACATAAGTTGTTGCCGTTGTGTTCCAATTGCTTGAACCAACATTCCAATTATTTGCAATATTATTATCAATGGCTACAAAAGTTGTAGGATGATAATAAGTTACTGAAATAGTATCCGCATCATCATACAAACCATTATTTACTGTAATTAGATATTTAAAAATTTGTTGATCAAGGATGGTTGGAGATAAATTGTAACTAAACGAATCTTTTATTGTTTGCAAAAAACTGAGGTTTGTAAATACTTTTGGCGCACTCACATTTGTTATCCAAGTATCAAGTGGTGTGATTGAAACAGTGTAGGTTGCTCCGCTATCAAGCCCAATACGCTGCAAACTAAAAATTATTTTATTATATAATTGATTGGTAGTAGGTTGATTTAAAGAGTGTACATCAGCAGTATTTAATAATAATTTTGCGGCTTTGATATTAGCAATTACGTTATCAGCACATAAGCCTTCAATATCTGATGCAGGCGGATAAAAGCCAGTAGTTTGCGGCCCTACTTCAGGTGTAAATGCATAGGTTTTATTTTTAGTTGTTTGCTCACCATACCCCCAATCATCGCTATCACCATTGGTTACATAGCCTACGGTTTGATCGCCAGTACCATATTTATATTTATTTTCCTCTGTTAAATAAGCGCCAAAAGCATCAAACAAAGTTGAATCAACCGTTTTATAAGATGCAATAAAACCCCAAGGATAAATTAAATCATTACTATAAGTGTGGTAATTCAAGTTAATTTTAAAATCATGATTTTCACAAAACCATTTAATAGCTTTAGTTTCAGGTTCTGAAAATCCAGTTGTACCACGATATGTATCAGAACTTGTCATATTGCTGCTTCCAATATTATCGTATCCCCAATTGTAACCATAATTACGATTTAAGTCAACACCATAAGTTCCATCCAAATTATCTCTTCTGTTTTTACGCCACATACCACCGCCATTAGGGTTGGTGGTATAA
>JBEANU010000053.1:0-2988 GCA_041165265.1 Bacteroidota bacterium
CAGAGCCATGCCCTCTGAACTTTCAAACAGCGAAGATGAAATGGTGCAATCGCAAACTTGCGAACAAGTAAAAAACTTGATTGATTTTTTACCTGAAGAACAAAAGCAAGTAGTAATCATGAGGCATTTTTATGGATTAAAATTCAATGAAATTGCTGAAGAAACTGGCGAAAATTTGAACACTGTTTTAGGCAGAATGCGTTATGCATTAAAAAATCTAAGAAAAATAATGGAAGAACAAAGCGTTGAAGTGTAATACCGATTGTGTAAATGTAATAGCCCAATAAAACTGGACAAACATTTACTACATCGGCATTATACCAAAATGATTAAAAAATGAATTATTCACTTTGGTATAACAAAAGCTTGGCAATTACGTATTTAGTTCTTTTAATAAGAAATTGAAGCTGGATAAAATAATTTGTTTCATCATCCGTTTTTATAAAAACAAATTACAATTGCTTATGCCAAAAAATTACACTTCAAATGATTTAGTTCGTTATATCTACAGCGAAACTTCTGAAACAGAAAATTTTGAAATCAGAAATCAACTTGATAATAATGATACTTACAAAAATGAGTATTTAGAATTGTTGAAAGGATTTGCCCGTATGCCTAAGGCATCATGCAATGCAAGTACATCAGTTCAAAATTTTATTTTGAATTATAGCCAACAACAAATGATGGCAAAATAGTTTTAGTTTTGCTTTTGTTATGACAAAAGCCGAACGCTATTCACACGTTTTAAATTATTTTAAAACAAATAATCCTAATGCAGAAACTGAACTGTATTACGAAAACCCGTATGAACTTTTAGTGGCTGTAATACTTTCAGCGCAATGCACTGATAAACGTGTAAACCTTACTACACCTGCTTTATTTAAAAAATTTCCCACTTCAAAAAAATTGGCAAAAGCTGAATTTGATGATGTATTTTCATTAATTCGAAGCATTAGTTATCCTAATAATAAAGCCAAACATTTAATAGGAATGGCTCAAAAATTAGAGCAAGATTTTGGAGGAGAAGTTCCATCTGATATTAATCAATTACAAACATTACCAGGGGTGGGCAGAAAAACTGCTAATGTAATCGTAAGCGTAATTTATAACCAACCGGCTATGGCTGTTGATACCCATGTATTCAGGGTTTCAGCCCGAATTGGGTTGACTACAAATGCAAAAAATCCGTTACAAACTGAACAACAATTGGTAAAAAATATTCCATCTGATGAAATTCATATTGCACATCATTGGTTGATTTTGCATGGCAGATACACTTGTATTGCTCGTTCGCCAAAGTGCAATGAATGTGGTATCAGTGAGTGGTGTAAATATTTTGAAAAAGAAAAAATATCAAAGTGAATAATAAATTAGTCCACCAACCCTCTCCATTTTGGAGAGGGGAAGGGTGAGGTCAGTCAAGCAAAAGGACTTATTTATAATTCACTTTTTGACAAAAACAAAAAAAGCAGAACTCCGATAAACCTAAAAAACCGGAGCCTGCTTTTTTGTAAAATAAAACCTAAAAACCTATCTTCTATCTATAACTTTTAATTTTTATTCGCCTCTGTGTCTTCGGTGTCGGCGATGATGTTTTCTGAACTTTTTTGCCTTTTTTTCTTTAAATGTTCCATCCACTTCTCTTCTTCCCATTCTATCTACACCTTTTAACTTAGCAGGTTTTGGAGGTTTTCCGTTTCCAGCCTGAGGTGGTTGTTGTGCTTGAACTGATAAACTTAATGCTACAATAATGATGGAAATAAATCCGACAAATTTTTTCATTTGTTTGTTTGTTTTTTAATAGACGATGAAAACTATGTTTTGGTTTACTCATCCATTCAACTAAATGTAAAAAAAATGTTAATGAGTTTTTGTTTGGATTAATAAAGGCAAAAGTATCTTCGTCATCTAATTTTATACTAATGAAAATTGCATTGATTGGTTACGGTAAAATGGGAAAAGCTATTGAGCAAATAATTGTTGAAGGAAAAAAACATGAAGTAGTGCTTAAAATAAGTTCTTCAAATTTGCATGAACTCACTCTTGAAAATATTAAAAAAGCAGATGTAGTGATTGAATTCACTAACCCTCATTCAGCAAAAAAAAATATTGAATTATGTTTAAAAGCTAATGTACCAGTGGTTTGCGGCTCAACTGGTTGGTGGAATGAATTGAATGAAGTAAAAGAAAATTTCAGACAAAATAATGGAGCATTAGTATATGCAAGTAACTTTAGTATAGGGGTAAATTTATTTTTTGCAGTTACTAATTATGCAGCTTCTTTATTTAAAAATCATCCGCAATATCAAGTATTATTAGATGAAACACATCATATTGAAAAGAAAGATGCACCAAGCGGAACAGCCATTTCACTACAAAAAATCATTCACCAACAATTGCCAAATCAAGAAGCACCAATCGAAGCATATAGATTGGAAAATGTAATTGGAACTCATAATATTTATTTCAAAAGTGGTGTTGATGAAATTGCATTAACCCACAAAGCCTACAACCGAAGCGGATTTGCCGAGGGTGCTGTATTTGCCGCTGAATGGATTGCTGATAAAAAAGGAGTGTTTGAATTTAAAGATGTGTTAGGAATACATTAGACATCTTTCATAATTCACCATCCTTCTCTGAAGGTCAAAGACTCCGTATTTATCGGAGAGAAGGTAGGATGAGGTGGTAATAAAAGAATTAGGAAAGATTCTATTAATTAGTCGTCCCTCAAAAAGTTATTTGGCACCAAATTGCCATCAAAACAAAAATTTAGAAAATCAAGAATCGATTTTGTGCGGTGGCTTTGTGTTAGCGAAATCGAATTTTGTTAGAACCTTGTAACTCAATGTCAACAAGCATTTCAAGAGAAACCACGATTTCGCTGCAAAAAAAATTGATTCGTAGTATTTTCAAATTATTGTTTTGGAGGCTTGATTTTCTTTTGTTTCTTTTCTTGTATCAAAACAAGAAAAGAAAAATAAAATCTGC
>JBEANU010000054.1:0-5676 GCA_041165265.1 Bacteroidota bacterium
GTTACACAATAAGATGGCGAATTAGTTTGAAAACTAAAACTTCCTCCAATTCCTGAATTGATGATATAATCCGAAATAAACGTATTTACTGGTTTATAGGATTGTGTTAAGATAAAAGTAGTTGTACTTGTAATAGTAGCAACAGGATTATATACTGTAGAAGAATTTAAACAAAATGTTGGTGTCCAAGTATAATCGTACAAAGAAGGGGTTCCATTTATTATACCAATAGTATCATTAAATGATAGGCAATTGAATTTGTTAATAAAATTTAATGGTTGCGGCTTGTCAAAAATAACGAACTGCTCATCAGTATTATATTGAACAGAAAAGGGACTATTAGTACTAGCAAGTGGAATTATGCAGCTTGAAAAATAATTAAGGTGGGCATTACAAGATCCGGCTTGCATACATTTAACTAAGAATCCATGAGTTCCATAATTTCGAATGAAAGATATTGGCGCACTTGAAGGCGTAATAAAAAAAAAATTAACGTGAGTGTTTCCTAATTCAATATAATCTAAATAAATTGTATCACCGACACAAAAGCCATGTGTATTAGATGAAGATCCAGAAGTTGTTCCGTTGCTAAACAGATTTATTATAGGTCGAAGAATACTTGGCGAAGTGTTACAGGGTGTTCCAATTGTTGCGCCAAAGGCACCACTTGTGCTACTTCCTGTACATCCAGGCACACAACTTCCTCCACCACCACCACCCGAACCACCGCTTATTGAAGCAGTGTCACAAACTGTTGAGAAATAAAACATAGGCAATGTTGCTGATGTGGGATACCATTTAAACTTCCAAGTATTTGAGCCATTGGTTGAATTTTTATGACTGATATATTGTTTTCCTGCACTTACAGATATCTGAGTAGTATTCGTATCAACAATCATAAAACTTCCTGCTGTTGCACTCATTTGAAAACCAGCAATAGGTGCTGATGGAAGTTTAATTGTAAAAGTTAAAGTATCAATAGCAACTCCATAACCATTACTATTTCCAGCTAAAGTATATACGTATTTCAAATTTGTTGGTATTCCTGTTCCTCTATATTGTTGCCCTAAATATTTACTACTAATAATCAACGAATCAGTACAAGCTACACCGCCAGTTCCGCTTCCACCATGGCAGCCTGCTTGGGCGCAAGTGGTTTCGCCAGGTGCACCTGTATTGCCTACGGGTGGCGTTAAAGAGTGTGATTGTAAAATGTTTTTGGAACATAATATTCCTACCACCACCACAAACAACAACATCACGATTTTCTTTTTCATACTAATGAATTTTTTTATTGAAATTGCTTAGCGTTATAATTTACTGCTGTTGTTCGACCCCCTTTGGGGTCGCATGTTTGTAGAAAAATATGCTCCTATAAATATACTACCCCCAAGGGGTCGAAAAAAAAGATTAGAACAACATTCAATTTAGCTTATTAATTTTAAACAATATTAGTTTATAAAAATAGTTTAGTTCTAATTTTTATGACAAGGAAAATTTATAAAAGTTATTGAGTTAATAGGTTATTGGGTTATTAAGTAATACAAATGAGTTTCGCTAATAACTTAGTAACTTAATAACCGAATAACTTCTTGGTAAAATGTCACAATATTTAGAAAACAGCCATAAAAATATACAATTTATCATTGGTTCGCAAAAAAAAGCCCTTTCAAAAACGAAAGGGCTTTCATTAATTAATAACCAAAAATATCTTCCATTTTTAATTCGGTTACGGCACCAAATTTTTCTAAATCTTCTTTTTTTACTTTTTTACTATTGGCTAAAATGCAATAACTATATGCTTTGTTTTTGATTTCAGTGTGATGAAATTTAGCAACATCATCTATTGAAAATCGTTCTAATTTTTCATAAGCATCACGTCGTAAATCGTGATTAACGCCCAATCGCAAGTTGTTTTGATAGTTCATCAATAAGCCAACTTTTAATATTCGTTCACTTTCAATTTGATTACGAATAGCATCTTTTGCTAATGATAAATTTTTATCAGATTGGGGCATATCATTCAATAATTCATTCATGGCATTTACGGCTTCATTCATCTTATCAGCTTGTGTGCCCACATAGGCACTCATATAAAATGGGTCGCCGTTTTTAGCAGGGGCATTGTATCGGGCACTGGTGGAGTATGCCAAAGCCTTTGATTCACGTATGGTTTGAAATACTAAGCCACTCATGGCGCCGCCAAAATATTCATTAAATAATCTTACATCAGTATATTTATTTTCGTTCCAATTATCGGCTTTGTGTGTCCACATTATTTCAGCTTGCACCATCGGATAATCAACAAAATATACTTGATTTGTATTCATTTCTTTTCTCACAAAATTTTGTAATGCAGGCACATCATTCATTACAGTAGCGGTTTGATGATGATTGTTCATCATTTCTTTAATCGTGTTTAGCGCAGCAGGGCCATAGTAATAAATACGGTGTTTGTAATTTTTTAAATTTTTAATTTTTGCAATTAAATCATCTGGTTTTAAATTTTTTAATTCAGCATTTGTTAAAATAAATGTAGATGGATTAAATGCGCCATAGTTAGCATAATCCATCATTTTAGCCCTAATAGCGCCTTTATTTTTTTTAGCATCTTCACGTTCTTTTATTACATCATTAATCATGTTGGTTAATGCCTCAGCATTTGCTTTGCAATTGTTCAAAACATCTTCAAATAATTGCACAGCTTGTTGCATTTTATCTTGCGGACCACTAATGCTAACAAACATGTTTTCTTTACCCACATTTACATCAAACTTACAGCCCAATTTATACATGGCTGTGCTTACTTGTTCAGATGATAATTTATCTGTTCCTAAATAATCAAGATAGGCTATTGCCATGCCCAAAGCCTTATCAGTACTATTGCCCATATCAAATGAATAGAATAAATTGAACAATGAATTTTCAGTATTAGGCACATACCAAATGGGTAAATTGTTTTTTGTTTTATCAAATTTTATGGCTGAATTATAATCTACAAAAACAGGGCGAATACTTTCAGCTTTTATGCTGATGATATTTTTTAAGAAGTCAGATTGGTCTTCACGATTTACCGAAACGGGTGTGATGGTGGGTTTAATAACTTTTTTTGCATTTTTATCATCCCCAGTTTTTTTGTACACAATGGTATAATCATTTGTAAAATTTGCTTTTGCAAAATCCATAATATCTTGCTTTTTGAATTTGCTCATGGTTTCAAATCTATGTATAAAAGCATTATAATCTAAATCGTGCACAAAGGCGTTCATGATGCCAAAAGCCCTGCCTGAATTACTTTCCATGGAACGCATATCTTGCACTTTCATGTTGGTGATACCTGCTTCAATGGCTGATTCATCAAAATTTCCTGATTTTAATTTTTCAATTTCAGCTAATAATAAATTTTTGCATTCCTCTAATGATTGTCCTTCACGGGCTTTAGCGCCTAATTCAAAAACACTATAATCATTCATATTATCAATACCGCTTTGGGCTTCCATCACTTTTTGTTGTTTTACCAAATCAATATCTAATAAGCCAGCTGATGAATTATTTAATAAATTATCAATCATCATTTGCATATAATAATCTTTACTATGGCATCCTTTCATTCTGAAACCTAAAGTAACTTCTTCAGCTTCAGGGCCAGTAACGGTAATCACTTCGGGTTCAGTTTTTACCGATTCGGGTTTAAATTCGTATAACGGAATATTTCCCTTTTGCAAATAGCCAAACTTTCGTTCCATTTCCATGATTATCATTTCAGGATTCACATCACCACTAATAATTATTGCCATGTTATTAGGTACATAATGCTCAGTATAATATTTTTTTATTGCCTTGATTGACGGCGATTTTAAATGCTCAATAGTGCCAATAGTAGTTTGTGTACCATAAGTATGGTTTTTAAATAAACTAGCCATCATAGCTTCATTTATTTTTCTGCCATCGTTATCAAGTGTTCTATTTTTTTCTTCATACACTGCCTCTAATTCAGTATGAAATAAACGCATTTGTGGGTTTCGGAATCGTTCAGCTTCAATGCTTAACCATTTATTAATTTGATTCACAGGTATATCATTAATGTACACTGTCATATCATTTGATGTAAATGCATTAGTGCCTTTTGCGCCAATATTACTTACCATTTTATCATATTCATTTGCAATGGCCCATTTAGCTGCTAAGCCGCTTACACTATCAATTACATGATAAATGGAAGCACGTTTTGTATCATTTTTTTCGGCACCATATTGCTCGTATAAATTTTCAATTTCATCCAATAAAGGTTTTTCTTTTGAGTAATCTTTTGAGCCATATTTATCAGTGCCTTTAAACATCATGTGCTCTAAATAATGCGCCAAGCCACTATGGTCAGCAGGGTCGTTTTTACTTCCGGTTTTTACCGCAATCATAGTTTGGCAACGAGGTTCGTTTTTGTTGATAGATATCCAAACCTGTAAGCCATTTTTTAAAACATAACGCATTGTTTTTATACCGCCATTATCATAATTTTCAAGAATAGGGCGGCTTGGCACACCAGCCACTTTAATAGGTGCTGGGCTACTTTTAGCAATCATTGCATTTACAGCCTTGGTTTGCCCCCATGAAAGGGCTGATAAACCAATACCTGCGGCAAGTAATATTAATTTTTTGGTCATACTAATTTGTTGGTTTGTTATTAAATTGAAATGCAATAGTAATTATCTATTTTGATAAATTTATATGCCGCCATAGTTAGGCTTTGTTTGTAATAATAATTTTGTTTCCATATAATTAGCTAAATTTGCCCTATGAGTGAAAGTATCCGACAACGCAAAGTGGCTGAATTGATTAAAGAACAACTCAGTTTAATTTTTCAAAAAAATGGTTTTTATACTTTAAAAGGAAGTTTAATCACTATCACATCAGTATCCATCACACCTGATTTGTTAGAAGCCAAAGTATATTTAAGTATATTTAATGCTAAAGAAAAATTAGCACTAATGGATGAATTAGAAACGCATCATAAAGAAATACGTCATCAATTAGGTAATAAAATTGGTAAGCAAGTACGCCGTGTGCCTGAGTTTGTTTTTTATTTAGATGAAACTTTGGATGAAGTTTTTAAAATGGAAAATTTATTTAAAAAAATAAAAGATTTAGATAATCCATCAGCCGAATAAAGCACCATGACAACTGAAATTATTTCGAAATATTTTCCTGATTTACCAACAGAAACTGCTACTAAACTTGAGCAATTAAAGGTACTATATGCTGATTGGAACGAAAAAATAAATGTAATTAGCCGAAAAGATATGGAGCATTTTTATGAACGGCATGTATTACACAGTTTATCAATAGCCCATTATATTCAATTTAAAAAAAACAATAGGGTATTAGATATTGGCACTGGTGGTGGCTTTCCGGGTATTCCGTTAGCAATCATGTTTCCTGAAGTTCAGTTTTTTTTGGTAGATAGTATAGGTAAAAAAATAAAAGTAGTGCATGAAATTGCCACCGCTTTGCAATTAAAAAATGTAACCACCTATAATAGCCGTGTGGAAGATTTGCCTATAAAAGTGGATTACACTATTAGCCGTGCAGTAGCCGTTTTGCAAACACTCCATTTTTATTCAAACAAAATTATTGCTAAAAATATAATGCCTGAAAAAGCCATTTGGCGCAGTGATACCT
>JBEANU010000055.1:0-14644 GCA_041165265.1 Bacteroidota bacterium
TGATGAACTGCATACTTTCTGAATTCAGATTGGATTTGCATATTTTAAATGTATTTATTTTTAAAAAATTGTTTTCGAAATGTAGAACAAAAGATGTTTAATATAGTTTTTTATTAAAAAATTTCACTAACAATTCAAATGTGCATTTGATAAAATTTTAGTGCAATTTTAAATTGATAAAATCTAACACTCTTACAAAAATTGGCTTGTACCATAGTGTGTAAGGTGATGTATCGGATATAATATAATACGCTGGAAAAATAAAACAGATAATAGCAATGATTAAAAAAAGCATTCTCCATTCAACAGTTGTGAGTTCATTTTGTAAAATGGCAATAGCAATAAATAAAATGGGGAACATATATGAGCCACTTCTAGTTTCATCAAAAACCATGAAAGCACCCATTATAAATAGGCCAATAATAGATATTAATGCTACTGATTTTAAATACTGTTTTGAATACATCAAAAATAAAAATAAAGTACCTACTAATAACCAATAGCCTTCTAAAAATGTCCAAATTCCCATACCCCAAAAATCGCTATCATTTAAAATATTTGAAATGGAAGCACCAGCCGAACTAGTATGTAAGTTGAAAATTTGTTGTAATAATATTCTGATAAAAATGGCTGTACACAATGCTATTATTGAAATAGAACATTTTGATATTTGCTTTAAATGCTGAAGTAGAGATTTATTTTCACTGCTAAAATAATGAAAAACAGCAACCAATACAGATGAGGCAAAAGCCCGTTCATCGGTAAAACATGCCAAAATAATGGAGCAGTAAATTACCCATTTTTGTTTTGAAAATAATGCCATTAATAAAAAAAAGTATGCAGCTTCATCAAACCAAGATGCAATATCAGTGAATCCTGCATGGCCTGCATAAATAAATGTGAACCCAAAAGTTCCTAAAAAAGCAATCGTTTTATCATTTAATAATTGTACTAAAAATTCAAGTAAAAAAAATAGAAATAGAATATTTAAAAGCCATATAAATGCTACCGTTGCCCAATTATTAAAGTGAAAAACTTTGGCAATTAAGGGTACTGTTATTCGGAATGTTTTTTTGGCAGCATGTGATACATCCCTGTATGGTGGCTGCTTAAATAAATTTTCTTTTTTAAAATTAAAGCTATTCCAATTTTCATTTTTAAAAGCCGTTGGTAAATAAAAAAACGGACCTGTTGAAAATATAAATGAGGCTATCACTAATAAAAGTGTTGCTTTTATTTTCCAATTATTTGAATGGGTAAACCTTTGAATGGGTGTGTAAAAAAATTGTTGAGTTGCTTGATTTAAAAAATTCATGAGTGAGTTTTTGTTGATTTATGTTCAATTAAATTTCGGATTGCTACGCTTGCACAGCACAATCCAAATATGGCTGGCATATACGATATAGTACCAATAAAAGATCTTTTTTTACTACCTTTTGGGTTGATGGTAACTTCGTCGTATGTTGCCAATTCGGTTGAATATACTGCATCAAACCCACTTCTTATTCCTAATTTATACAAATATTTTCGTACATCAAATGCCAACGGACAGGTAGTAGTTTGTTCAATTGGTACTATTTTAACCCTTGTTGGGTCAAGCTTTCGGCCAGCACCCATTGAACTTACCAATGGAATATTTCTATCCAAACAAGCTTTTATAAAATACACTTTGCTGCTTAATGTATCAATACAATCAATGGCATAATCATATTTTGCAGCATCTAATATTTCTTGTGTTTTATCCGTTTTAATATAGGCATCAAACACAATTAATTTTATTTTTGGGTTGATATCACGTAATCTTTCAGCTAATACTTCGGTTTTTAGTTTGCCAATTGTACTAGTTAGTGCCACTAATTGTCTATTACAATTACTGGCTTCCACCACATCAGCATCTACAATTGTAATAGTGCCAACACCAGCACGGGCAATAGCTTCAGCACAATTACCACCAACACCACCTAGGCCTGCAATTAGCACATGTGCGTTTATTAAGGTATGTATATTTTGTTCGCCTAATAACAATTCCGTTCTCGACATCCAACTCGGAATTTCAAAATTCTCAGTTTCCATTTTTATTTTTTTAAATCAGTTATTATCCAATTAGCAGTTTTTTCCGATGCTCTACTTTCAGCTAAAATATTAATTAGTTGTGTGTAATTTTTTGAAATTTCTGTTCTATAACCCTCATCAAATAACAATTTTTTGCATTCAGCACTTAATTTTTCAACGGTTAATTCATTCTGAATTAGTTCCACCACAGCTAACTTATTCAATATTAAATTCACTAATGAAATGTATTTAATTTTCACTAATCGTTTTCCTATTTGATAGCTTAACCAACTTCCTTTGTAGCATACAACTTGTGGTACTTGCCAAAGTGCTGTTTCTAAAGTTGCAGTGCCACTGGTTACCAATGCGGCATCGGCTTGTTGTAATAATTCGTAAGTTTTATTTTCAACAAATGAAATATTATTAGCGTTAATATTTTTTAAAGCATCGTCATACCACTCTTTATTTGAAGCTGCGGCTTTTGCAATTACAAATTGCACATCTTTAAATTTTTCAGCAACAGCAGCCATGATGGGCAGTTTAACCAAAATTTCTTGTTTTCGGCTACCCGGCAATAACGCTACAATTTTTTGGGTAGAAGTATTTTTTTCTTTTTTATAATTGTTAGGAATAACCTCAATTAATGGATGACCTACATACTCAACATCATAATTCCAAGTTTCATAAAATGCTTTTTCAAATGGCAAAATCACAAACATTTTATCTACTATTTTTTTTATTTTTTTTACTCTATTGCTTTTCCAAGCCCATACCTGTGGCGAAATATAATAGTATGTTTTTATTTGATGAAGATGTGAAAATTCAGCAATTTTTAAATTAAAGCCTGGGTAATCAATTAAAATTATAGCATCTGGTTTCCATTGTAAAATATCTTGTTTACAATGGCTCATTTTTTTCAAAATATAAAAAATGCTTTTGAATACTTCCCAAAAACCCATGAATGCCATGTGTTTGTAATGGGTTACCATAAAGCCACCAACGGCTTGCATTTTATCGCCACCCCAAAATCTGAATTCAGCTTCAGTATCTTTATTTTTAATGGCTTTCATCAAATTGCTTCCATGCAAATCGCCACTTGCTTCGCCACTAATAATATAGTATTTCATTATTTTGTTGAAATGTATTTTTTTGAAGTGCTATAAAAAAACAAATCGTACATCTATTCAATATACGATTTGTAGAAGAATGAACTATTTAATTAGTTAAAGAAAAATTATAATCTCATTAATTCCATAATGGCATCAAATACATCCTCGGCACTTGGTTTACAAAAATAATCACCATCAGTTCCGTAAGCGCTTCGGTTAGCCACTGCACTTAAACATTTGGGTGGTGTATCTAAATAATAAAATCCTTTTTGCATTTCAATTACTTGTTGCATCATGTAGGCTGATGCGCCACCAGGAACATCTTCATCAAAAAATAAAATTCGGTTAGTTTTTTTTAATGATTCAACAATTTTGCCTGATGTATCAAATGGCAATAAGGTTTGTACATCAATCAACTCAACCGATACGCCAAATTTTGTTAATCGCTCCATGGCTTCTTGGGCAATACGAATGCAACTTCCGTAAGTAACTATCGTTACATCGTTTCCTTCTTGAATAATTTCTGGAACACCAAATGGTACCGTAAAATCAGCTAAATTATTGGGTAATTTTTCTTTTAATCTATAACCATTTAAACATTCAATTACTAAACCCGGTTCATCGCTTTTTAATAATGTATTGTACATGCCTGCCGCTTGGGTCATATTTCTTGGTACACAAATATTCATCCCTCTTAATGTGCCCAAAATCATTTGCATTGGTGAGCCTGTGTGCCAAATGCCTTCTAATCTGTGCCCTCGAGTACGAACAATTAATGGTGCTTTTTGCCCACCAGCCGAACGATAATGTAAGGTAGCCAAATCATCACTTAATGGTTGTAAACCGTATAATAAATAATCTAAATATTGAATTTCGGCAATTGGCCGCCAACCTCTCATTGCCAAACCAATACCTTGCCCCATAATAGTAGCTTCTCTTATACCCACATCAAAAATTCTGCTTTCACTATATTTGGCTTGAAGCCCAGCAAAGCCTTGATTTACATCACCAATGTTGCCTAAATCTTCACCAAAAGCAACTACATTTTTATTATTGGCAAATGTTATATCAAAGTAATTGTTTAAAATTTCAAATCCATTTAATGTTATTGAATCATCATTATAAATTGCTTTTATTTCTTCAATTTTTGAAACTGCTTGGGCTGAATGGCTGTGCAGATAAGTATTGTAGCGATATTTATTTTCAGCAATATATCTATTAATTAATCCATTTAATTGATTGATAGAGTTTGAATTTTTTCCAAAAGTTTCTTGTTGTATTTTGCGTAAAGCACTTACAATATCTTTACGAAATGGTTCACGAATTGATTTTAATTCATTAATAGTTTGGGTACAATTTTCAACAACAATATTTTCATTTATTAAAGATTGCAATACCTCAATGGCTTCCAGAACTTCAGTTTTTATAGGTTGTTGATATTCACTCCAAGCTTTTTGTTTAGCTTCTAAAACTGATGATTTTGCGCTGTTTTCAATAGTTGTACATTCTTCATCGGTTGCAATTGCATTTTCAATCATCCATTTTTTCATTTGCACCATACAATCAAATTCTTTTTCCCAATCTAAGCGCTCTTTAGTTTTATAGCGTTCATGTGAACCGCTAGTACTATGCCCTTGAGGTTGTGTACACTCCTCAATATGAAATAAAACTGGAGTATGATTTTCTCGGCAAAGCTGCACACCTTCAGCATATTTTTCACATAAATCAGCGTAATCCCATCCTTTTAGTTTATAAATTAAATAACCATCTCCATTTTCATTTACCTCAAAACCACTTAATACATCACTAATGTTTCCTTTGGTGGTTTGATATTTTTTGGGTACTGAAATTCCATAACCATCATCCCAAACATTCACTGCCAATGGCACTTTAAGTACGCCAGCCGCATTTATGGTTTCCCAAAAATGACCTTCAGAAGTAGATGCATCGCCAATGGTTACAAATGTTACTTCATCGCCATTATTTGTAAAATTTGAATAATCTGAAATTGAATTATTTTCACGATATAATTTTGAAGCAAGCGCTAATCCTAAGCTTCTGGTCATTTGCCCAGCCGTAGGCGATGAGTCAGCCGATGTAATTTTTAATTCAGTTAAATTTTTCCATGTTCCATCATCATTCAAAACACGGGTAGAAAAGTGAGCATTCATCTGCCTTCCGCCACTATTGGGTTCAGCCGAAGTATCAGGATTGGCATATAATTGCGCAAATAATTCTTGCAAAGTAATCATGCCAGCAGCTAACATAAAAGTTTGATCACGGTAATATCCACTTCGCCAATCGCCATTTTTAAAAGCTTTAGCCATCGCTATTTGTGGCACTTCTTTACCATCTCCAAATATTCCGAATTTTGCTTTGCCTGTTAATACTTCTTTTCTGCCTAATAAGCTTGCTTCACGGCTTTCACAAACAATTTTATAGTCATTTAAGATTTCTTTTTTAAATACTTCAAATTCAATTTGGGCTTCAGTTTTCTCCTTTTTCATAAACACATTATTTAATTTTTATTCAGAAATTATTTTTACTTCTATTTAATAAATCATTTTTCTTTGCCATTGTAAAACATCAATAGGAGTGCGCTTAACATGGCTTTAACAATAACAACTCCTCAAAAGTAGCCAAAAGATTTTAATTTTGGATGAAGAAAAAATGTTGGCATAACGCTTGTAAATTTATAGATAATCAAAAATAGTTTAAAATTTTATTACAAAATAAAATGTTGAAGAAAATTGGAGTAATTGTATTGATGTTAGTTTTTGAAACTACATTGTTTGCACAAAATGTATCATTAGAGAAGCATGAAAATACACATGCAAAAACTGAAATTAAAATTGAATCGACTGCTGAATTAAAATTTGAAACGGAGGAACATAATTTTGGTAATTTGGCCGAAGGCCCAGAAGTGAAATATGATTTTATATTTTCAAACATTGGCAAAGCACCATTAATTTTAGCTGATGTGCATGCAAGTTGCGGTTGCACAACGCCAGTTTGGCCTCGTGAACCAATTTTGCCGGGTGCTAAAAGCAAGATTACGGTGGTGTATAATACTAAAAACCGACCTGGTACTTTTAATAAAGCTATTACAATAAAATCAAATGCTAAAGGAGTAGATAAAGTATTAACTATAAAAGGAGTAGTGTTAAAAGCAGATGAAAATATTGTTCCGAAAAAAGCAATTAATATTATCAATGAAATTCCGAATTAATTAAATAAACATTAAATACTTATAACAAATTAAAACCAACACAAAAAATGAAAAAATTATTTTTAGTATTATTATCTACAGGCGTTATGCTTGCATCAGTAAATGCACAAGATAAAAAAGCAGTAAAAACAGCACAAGCTGCAGCAAAACCTGCTGCACCAGTTGTAAAAACTGTAGCTAACGCACCTACAACTGTAAATATTCCGGCTCAACAAATTCCAACACCAGTTAACGCACCTACAACAGCTCCGCAAGTTGCTACAGCCCCTAATCCCAATGCTGCTGATTTGAAATTTAAAACTGAAAAGCATGATTTTGGTACTGTACCTGAAGGTCCGCAAGCTAAGTTTGATTTTGAATTTACGAATGAAGGGAAAGAACCTTTAATTTTATCAAATGTTCAAGCATCATGTGGTTGCACAACACCTGAATGGCCTAAAGAACCTATTTTGCCTGGTAAATCAGCTAAAGTAACTGCAATTTACAATACGCAAGGTCGTCCTGGTCAGTTCACAAAATCAATTACAGTTAGTTCAAATGCAAAAACACCATCTATAGTTTTAATGATTAATGGTACAGTTGAAAAAGCACCTGCTACTACTGCTCCTGAAAAAACACCAAATCCAATTAATGTAGTGCCTTCAGCTCATTAATACATTACGCCAATTATTGGGTGTAAATAATTAAACAATTAGTTAAATTAAACCGAAGTCAAAATATTTTGGCTTCGGTTTTTTTTTATTTATGTTTTGAAAATCATTTATACATACAAAATTTATTGGTCAATCGCTTCACCACAGCCGTCAGCAGTGTTGATAGGATTTTTTTTGAATAAAAAGTAAAGTAAAACATTACGCATCTCTTCAAAAAATATTATATCCTTAATACTTAATTCTATTCCTTCACAAACTTTCCATTTAATACATTTCCTTTTTCAGTGATGGCTTTGAGGAAATAAATGCCTGAAGGCAATTTTTCAGTATTCAGTAGGCAGTTTTCAGTATTGCGAATTAAGTATTGAGCAATTGAGCAATTTTGTATTTGTCCTATTGATTGCTATCAGCCAAATTTACCGTAGCTGGGTTTGTTCTGCAATCTAAGGCAAGTTTTCTTCCCATGGGCCAGTAGAGGTAGGTGAATTGTGCATCTGAATTTAGAGTAAAAAACAAACAGCAAAAAATAAAGATTATCAAACGCTTCATAACTACTATTTTTAAAAAGGTACTTTAATTTTATTGAATAATTTCCATTTTTGATGCACACATTATTTTCCCGTTTTGATGCAGTATTATTGTGTAATCACCTCAAGGCATCTACTCAGTTCGATATTTATTAATTAAAAAAAATAATCTTTATTTAATTGATTATTAATTAATTATTTAATTTACAAAATGTATTACTTCAATATAATTCAACCCCAATTTTTATTATCAAATAATACAAAATTGACTTGACTAAATGATTTTTTTACAAGATTTAGGATAGAGTTATTTTTAAAAAAAATTGCTCTTACATTTCAAAATACAAATATTACTTTACCAATTATAGATAAACAATTTCTACATTAGCGTTATTATGAAAACCTAAAAAGTAATTGCAATTTCAAAATTGCATGAACTAAGTTGATTAAAATAATAAGCTGTAGCAACAACATAAATCCACAAATTTTATAATATTTAAAATGAAAATAGTTTTTTTTGGCACACCTGATTTTGCAGTTCCGTCGTTAAAAATTTTAGTTGATAATGGTTATGAAATTGCTGCAGTAGTAACTGTGGCTGATAAGCCTTCAGGCAGAGGATTGCAAATTCAATCATCTCCTATAAAAAAATATGCATTAGAAGCAGGCTTAAAAGTACTTCAACCTGAAAAGTTAAAAGATGAAAAATTTATTGAAACATTGAAAACGCTACAAGCCGATTTGTTCATTGTAATTGCATTTAGAATGTTGCCTGAAATTGTATGGGCAATGCCGCCCATTGGTACATTTAATTTGCATGGTAGTTTATTACCCAAATACCGTGGCGCCGCCCCAATTAATTGGGCAATAATGAATGGTGAAAAAGAAACTGGTGTTACTACCTTTTTTTTAAAACATGAAATTGATACGGGCGATATTTTAATGCAAAAAAAAATTGAAATAACAGAATCGGCTACAGCCGGTGATGTGCACGATAAAATGATGTTGGTAGGTGCCGATGTGGTTTTGCAAACGGTAAAATTAATTGAATCAAACAATTATACCTTGCAACCACAGGTAGGTGATGTGATTCATGCACCAAAAATTTTTAAGGCTGATTGCCAACTTAATTTTAATGAATCAGTTGAAAAAATTTATTCACATATTTGTGGCTTAAGCCCCTACCCTGCTGCTTTTACTTATATAAATGGTAAATTGTTAAAAATATTTAAAGCTGAAAAACACCAAATAATAACCACAAACGAAGCAGGAAAAATTGAAACTGATAATAAAACTTATTTAAAAATTTATGGCACTGATGGTTACATAAATATACTTGAACTACAATTAGATAGCAAAAAAAAAATGACCACCGCCGAATTTTTAAGAGGCTGGAAAATGTAGCAATAAATTTTGATTGCTATTTTATTAAATGAAAACTGTTAGCTACATTTGCACCACCAAAACAAAAATATATTTTAAACTTTTTTTATGAATATTGAAAATTTACCTAGCAGCACAAATTGGATTTTAGGGTTAGTATTTACAGCAGGCGTAATTGCTTTATTAGTATTTGCACCTCAGTTTTTTTGGGTTTTATTACCATTTGCAGGTACTTTTTTAGCAAAGGCCTTCAACGTAATTTAATTACCTGATGACAAGTTCGTTGGGCATTGGTAGTAGGTTGCGTCACCCAAATTTTGGCGAAGGAATTTTAATGAAAACAACCTTTGATTATTTTACTATTTCATTTTTTAATATTGGTGTAAAAGAAATAAGCCGAACCTTTGAAGGTTTATCGCTTATTGAAGCTATTGAAGCAGAACATGATGCAGTATCATTTGATTTAATTGAAACCAAACTAAGTGAAATTTTATTAAAATGGGCTGATGTGCAGGAGTACGTTAGCATTGCTCAAAAATATGTGGGTGGCACTATGTTGCTTCAACCTGCCGATAAATCATTAAAGCCAAAAGATATTCCTATCACAGCATTTTTCCATAAAATAGTAATGCTTCGAGATAGATTAAGGGTTTTGGAGCAAAAAATAAATGCACATTCAGTTTTAACAGATGAAGAAAAAGTTGAAATGCAACAGTATATCACCCGTATTTACGGCTCACTCACTACATTTAATATTTTATTTAAAGATTCAAATCATCAATTTGTGGGTGATAAATCTAAAGATTAACATTTATCTACGTCATCTATTTAGTATTAGTTACTAAAAAGCTAGCAAACACTTATTGTTATTATCTTTTTAAAAGAATTTACTAAAAATCTTTTAAAAAAAATTATGCTACATCAGTTAAAATTAATTTTCTACAAATTGTAAAATTTATCTTTGATTTAGAGTAAGATACCACATTTACACCTCTTAATTACGTGTAATAGCGTATGTTATAATTTTTGGATTATGATTTGTTTTGCATCATACAAATTTTATTAATCCAACAACTATCAATCATGAAACTTAAACATTTAATCGTAGTGGCAGCCATGTTCGCAGGAACAAAGTCATTTGCCCAAGTAGGTATTGGTACCACATCACCTGTATCCACCTTAGATGTAAGGGGGTCAGCTTCTTTTAATACTCGAAGTATTACTGCCACTACCACATTAACTAGCACTGACCATACTATTATTTATAGTGGTACTAGCACAGCAACATTAACTTTGCCTTCAGCTTCAGCATGTTCGGGTAGAGAAATTTGGGTTAAAAATAGCAGTGCTTATGCAGTTACAATTGCTACAACATCATCGCAAACCATTGATGGTAATTCATCATGGAGTATTTTAAGCCAATATGAAACGGTTTTGTTTATGAGTAATGGTACAAATTGGATTGTAAAACAACAAGTTACGCCATCAAATGGTAGCCCCGATTGGAAACAAGGTGGCAATAATCAAACGGCAGTAAAAAATTTAGGTACTACTGGTGCTTATGATTTACCTATCATCACCAATAATGCTGAAAGAATGAGAATATTATCAGGTGGTAATGTAGGTATTGCCACTACAACACCAGGATCAGAATTGGATGTGAAAGGAACATTGCGTTTATCGGGTTCAACATCAGGTTACGTAGGCTTGAAAGGTGCAGCAGCAGCAGGTTCAACTACTTATACTTTACCAAGTGCTGATGGTTCAAGCGGTCAAATTTTATCAACCAATGGTAGTGGTACATTAAGTTGGATACCATCAAGTAGTTCAGCTACGCATACCATGAGTTCATCAGGAAATACTATTACAAGTGTAGTGAACGGAACATCAGCTACTGCAAGTGCAGTGAACTCAGTAAGTAATACATCATCAAGCAATGTACTTTCAACTACAGTAAATGGTATATCAGGAAGTGGAGTTCAAATTGTAAATTCAATTGGCAATACATCATCAGCCAATAATCTTTCAACATCAGTTAATGGTGTTACAGGTTCAAATGTAACTATTGTTAATTCACATACTTTAAGCTCATCAGGTAATACACTTACTAATGCTGTAAATGGTGTAAGTGCAACTGCCAGTTTAGTAAATAGCGTAGGCAATACATCATCAACTAATACATTAACAACATCAGTAAATGGTGTTACCGGTTCAGGGGTTTCAATGATTAACACGAATGGTTTATCGGCGGCAAGTAGTGGTATCACATCAACAGTAAATGGTGTTACTTCTACCATTACACCATCAGCAGGAACAATTGCATCAACTAGTTATTTAGGATTTGATGCATCTGGAAATTTTGTGAAAGGCGCTGTAACGGCTACCAATTCATTAACATCATCTGCCAATACTTTAACAAGTGTTGTGAACGGAACTTCATCATCAGCAAGTACTGTGAATAGTATATCAAATGCAGTATCGGGCAATACACTAACAACCACCGTAAATGGAGTGGCATCAACTGGTGTAAGTATGGTGAATACGAACGCTTTAACCTTATCAGGTACAAGTGTAACTAGCTCAGTGAACGGGTTTGCGGCAACTGCTTTAGATTTAAAAAGTTTAGATTCAAGTATTTATAAATTAGATGGAACATTACGAGCTAACAGAACTGTAACGATGTCGGATAAAAATTTAACATTCAGTTCAACCACTGGTAATATGATTTTCAACCCATCATCAACAGGTAAAGTTGGCATTGGCACTACATCACCAACTAATACTTTACATGTATATGCGTCATCAAATCCTTTACGATTACAAGGTTTACAAACTTCAAGCTCAGTAGCTGATAAAATTTTAGTAGCTGATGCAAATGGCGTTATTAAAACAGCCATTTCAAGTTCGAGCAATGTAGCAGGTTATTTAAATGCTAACTTAACTACATCAGGAACTACTATTAATAAAATTATTGTTCAAACGGAATTGTATGATGCGGCAAGTGAGTACAGTACCTCAACTGGTTATTTTGTTCCAACGGTAACAGGCGCCTATCAATTTGAAATTGAAGTAACAGTTTCCAACTCATCAGCAACATCAAGTGATTATGGCTCATCTACGGATAAAACTTTAATAGGTGTTGTAAATAATACCACTGGTAGTTTTGTAGGGTATCATACTATTGAAAATTCAATAGATACACGTTCGTATTTTGTAAAAAGTATTGTGAGTTTAACAGCAGGCACAAGTTACTATTTTGGTATTCAAGCTTCAGTAGGTAGTACTGTTATCAGTTATAATCCAACAGGTGCAACAGGTAGCGGTATTGGTACTTATTTTAATATTACTCGTATTAATTAATTTATAACAATCAGCTAAAAAGAATACAAAAGTTTCATTGCTCACATTTAAATTAATAACATCATGAAATTAATCATCAAAATAACAATCGGCATAACTTTACTTATTAATAGTAATGAGTTATTTGCTCAATTCGGAATAGGCACATCATCGCCTGTTTCAACTTTAGATGTAAGGGGTTCAGCCTCTTTCAATACTCGTAGCATATCTACATCAACAGCTACTTTAACCAGTACCGATCACACGATTAATTATAGTGGTACTTCTACCTCAACCTTAACCTTGCCATCAGCAACGGGTTGTTCGGGTAGGGAAATTTGGATTAAAAACAGTAGTAGTTATGCAGTAACCATTGCTACTGCATCTTCCCAAACAATAGATGGCAACAGCAGTTGGAGTATCCCGAATCAATATGAAACTGTATTGTTTATGAGTGATGGAAGCAACTGGATGGTAAAGCAACAAATAACACCCAACAACGGTAATTCAGATTGGAAACAAGGTGGTAATACTCAAACAGCACTTAAAAATTTAGGAACTATGGGCGCTTATGATTTACCATTTATCACTAACAATGCTGAAAGAATGAGAGTACTTTCAAGTGGTAATGTAGGTATTGCAACTACCACTCCTGGTTCAACTTTAGATGTAAAAGGAACTTTACGTTTATCAGGTTCAACATCGGGTTATGTAGGCTTGAAAGGTGCAGCAGCAGCTGGTTCAACTACTTATACTTTTCCAAGTACTGATGGCACAAACGGACAAGTTGTATCAACCAATGGTAGTGGCACTTTAAGTTGGATTACCCCTCCGGGTTATACTACTTCGCATAGTATGAGTTCATCTGGTAATACCATAACATCTACCTACAATAGTGTAACCGGCACAGCACCAGCCATCAATTCAGTAAGTAATACATCGTTGGCTAATACACTTTCAACTACTGTGAATGGCGTTTTGGGTAGTGGTGTAAATTTGGTAAATTCATTAAGTAATACTTCATCAGCAAATAATTTATCAACTACTGTGAATGGCGTAGCAAGTACAAATGTTACTTTAATAAATAGTAACACTTTATCTTCATCAAGTAATACACTAACTAGCAATACCAATGGTGTATCAGCTACTGCTAATGCAATAAATAGTGTATCAAACACATCATCAGGCAATACCTTAACTACAAGTATAAATGGTGTAGCCGGCACAGGTGTAAATATTATCAACTCCAATACATTAGCGGCTGGCAGCAGTGCAATAAGTTCAACAATTAATGGTGTTGTAGCAACTTTAACTCCGGCATCAGGTACAATAGCGTCATCCACTTATTTAGGATTTGATGCTTCAGGCAATTTGGTAAAAAATGCTGTACCAACAACCAGTAACTCACTTACCTCATCTGCTAATTCAGTTACAAGTTTAGTGAATAGTACTTCATCTTCAGCTAATGCAATAAATAGTGTTGTAAATACATCTTCGGCCAATACTTTATCTACTGCTGTGAATGGCGTTTCAACATCCAGCGTAAATAAAATATTTTCAAACACCTTTACTTTATCAGGCACAAGTGTAACTAGCACTGTGAATGGTATTGCAGCTTCAGCTTTAGATTTGAAAAGCATTGATTCAAGCATTTATAAAACTGATGGCCCTGTAAGATCAAACAGAACAATTACTATGGCTGATAAAAATTTAACACTTAGTTCAACTACAGGTAATTTAATATTCAACCCATCATCAATTGGCAGAGTTGGTATAGCTACAACAATTCCCAATAACACTTTGGATGTGTATGCCACATCAAACCCTTTGCGAATTGAAGGGTTACAAACATCTACCTCGTCAAGTGATAATGTAATTGCAGCCACTTCAACTGGAGCTTTAAATAAAGCAACTTTAGGTGCTAGCTATTATGTGGGAAATCTAACAACTGATTTTTCAATTACAACAACTAACACCATTTATAAAATGACGGCAACCAATGAAAGCCTTGATTTAGGTAGCGAATACAATAGTTCAACTGGATTATTTACACCAAATGTAAGCGGTGTATATGTGTATGAAATTGAAATAACAGCTTCAGGCTCAAGCGCAACAAATAATGATTACGGTAGTACTACAAATAATGATAGAAATGTAATGGGATTTGTAAGTAACTCGACTGGGCAATGGATTGGTAGATTCAACTACGAACTTACTACATCAAATCGTTCTTATTATTGTAAAGGAGTAGTATCATTAACTGCTGGCTCAAGCTATTATTTTGGTTCAGCCGTTATTAGTTCAACCACTTTAACTGCATATCCATCAACAGGTTGCAATGGTACACGATTT
>JBEANU010000056.1:0-2971 GCA_041165265.1 Bacteroidota bacterium
AAAGTCGGTAAATGTTTTCAACAAATCTGTCTGGGTGGTGGGTGGGCTTTGGGTGCGGTTGGGCAAAATTAAATGTGGTGTTTTTGTGTCGGCAAATGCGTTGGCAAAACACCTCTTTTAATTTTGCGAAGGGTTGGTTGTCGAGGTGTTTTTTCTGTCTGTTCATTGTTGCACTGTCGGTCTTTTAGGGTTGCTCGTAACTCCCAAATATACGCAGCTTTCCAAAAATTTCATTTTCTTTTCAATTTTTTATAAAATATATTTAAGTAATTGGTTTTCAATAATCAAAAATTTTACTACTTAATATGACGCATTGCGTATTTTTGTAGATTATAGTTTTTTAAAGAAAAAAAATAAATGAAAAATAATTTGTAATATTTACGTTTACCATTTCAAGTACTCTTTTTATTCATCACTGCTATTGCAACTTGTGTTTAATTTTAGTGTATGTGGCGTTGTTCGCTCAGCATCTGAGATGTTCCCACCAAAGTTTGTTAGATGTGTTGTAGTGTATTATCATTATTGCAAAAGCGCTTTAAGTTTTTCAAAATTTACTCTATCACGATTAAATGTAAATGGTTGTCGTCCTATAGGTCGGCTATTAACAAGAATACAATTGTCTGCATTATTAATAATTGTTATAAGCTCACCCCATGAAAAGAATGTAATATTTGTGCTTACCTGAATAAACTCATCTTTTTTTGTTGTTACAAACCATTTTGTTGATAAAATTTTTTCTGGAATGTCGTCAAATGAAATATGCTTTGGTAACTCAATTAGCAAAAATTTATTTTCGATGTTTATTCGTCTAATTGTATAATAAATAAAGAATACTCCTAACAAAAGTCCACCTAATGCAGTGAAAAAAAATGAGTTCATAAAATTGTCTTTGTAAATGTGCCCAAACTTAAATCCTCCATAAAACATAGAAAATGAAATGGAAGTTATTGCTATTGGTCCGGTCACAATAAAATATCGTGAAAAAAAATTCCACCAACTAAATGCCCATTTAAAATGTGTTTTAATGTAATCTATTTCGGTTGTTGTCAAGTGCTTTAAGTTTAATTTTATAAGGTTGTTTCTTATACCGCAGTTCTAGGTTTTTAGGTCACTCAAAAATTATCACTACCAGCAGTTCCTAAAAAAAACACTGTTGTTTTTTCAAAAGTAAGAAAATTAATGAGTGAAAAATAATTTTGTAGCGATGATATAAAATGATTTATACAATTAATAAAAAAACTAAACTTTAACTAGGTATTTCCTTAAAATGAAAAAGGCCTGTAGATTACTACAAGCCTTTCTAAATTTAAGTATAATATTATTCTTCTGTTTTGGTACTATCCGAAGTATCATCTGCTTTCTTCTTAGCTGAACCTGCCCTACGTGTACGTTTTGCTGGTGCAATAGTTGCAGTTGCTGAACCCTTTTTATTAGCTGTACCTTTGTAAGTGGTATTAAAATCAACTAATTCAATCATAGCAATTTCAGCGCTATCACCAGGTCTGAAACCCATTTTAATAATCCTTGTATATCCGCCAGCTCTTGTTGCAATTTTTTCAGAAACTACACCAAATAATTCCTTAATTGATTCCTTATTTTGTAAATATTTAAACACCATACGTCTGTTATGAGTGCTATCAGTTTTTGCTCTAGTCAATAAAGGTTCAACATACATGCGTAATGCTTTAGCTTTAGCAACCGTAGTTACAATACGTTTATGTTTAATCAATGAATCTGTCATATTCGCCATCAAAGCATCTCTGTGGGCTTTAGTTCGGCTTAATTGATTTACTTTTCTTCCGTGTCTCATTTTACTTTTGTTATTTGTTATTTGTTAATCGTTAATTGTTGGGTGGTTATTACTAAATTGTGTTTTTGCAAATTACTAACTACCATTAACCTATTAACTAAAGTTAGTCTTCTAATTTATATTTTGCTAAATCCATCCCAAAGTGTAATCCTTTATCAATTACCATTTGTTCAATTTCAGTTAATGATTTTTTACCAAAGTTTCTAAACTTTAATAAATCATTCATATCGTATCTTACTAATTCACTCAAACTATTAATTTTAGCAGTTTTCAAGCAATTGTAAGCACGTACACTTAAATCTAAATCTTCTAATGGGGTTTTTAATAATTTACGCATGTGTAATACGGCATCATCCACTACTTCATGATGTTCGTCAGATGAATCGTCAAAAGTAATTCTATCATCACTAATCAACATTAAGTGTTGAATTAAAATACGAGCAGCTTCTTTTACTGCCTCTTCTGGATGAATTGTACCATCGGTTTTTACATCTAGTATTAATTTTTCATAATCAGTTCGTTGTTCAACCCTAGTATTTTCAATATGATATTTAACGTTTTTTATAGGTGTGTGTATTGAATCAATTGCAATAGTACCTAATGATGCTTCTTTTGATTTATTATCCTCTGCTGGTACATAACCTCTACCTTTACCAATCGTTAAATCAATTTGTAAATTTACTGAAGTTTCCATTCTGCAAATTAATAATTCAGGATTCATTACTTTAAATGAAGTTGTATGTTTTTCAATCACTTCAGCCAATACTTCATCTTTACCTTTAATACTAATCGAAATTTTCTCACTATTTAAATCAGAATCCACAATTTTCTTGAACCGAATTTGTTTTAAATTCAACACTAATTCAGTTACATCTTCCATCACCCCTTTAATAGTGCTAAACTCATGTTCAACTCCTGAAATTTTAATTGATGTGATAGCATATCCTTCTAAAGATGATAATAAAATTCTACGTAATGAATTTCCGATAGTAACACCAAAGCCTGGCTCTAACGGTCGAAATTCAAAAGTACCTTCAAAATCTGTAGCTTTATTTAAAACAATTTTATCTGGTTTTACAAAATTTAAAACAGCCATTGTATGTTATTTATTTTTATTTTTTAAAATGATATTGAAAAAGATAATTACTTAGCTACTTTAAG
>JBEANU010000057.1:0-4863 GCA_041165265.1 Bacteroidota bacterium
AATTCAGGAGCATTAATTATTTGTGCATGAATATCCTGATTTGAAATTGACCCAATTAATGTAGGTGTAAAAAATGATGCTGAATTATACGCTATAAACGAATGCAATGTATCTGTTGCAATTGTAAATAAAAATTGATTATTGTTTACTGAACCTTGCTGCACTAAAGGCTCTAACGGGTTTGTAATATCTAATATTTTTATGGCTCCTCCATTGTTTACAGTAAATGTTGAAATATTATTTACGCCAACACTTTTTGCATCTATAAATTTCATTTGCGAACCTGTGAAAATCAACGCTCTACGAGCTTGCAAGCTGATATAATCAACCCAAGCAATGCCTGCAATATTTGGGTTTTTTGAATACGTTAATTGAATAGTATTAGAGGATAAATTTGAATTGACGTTGGTTTCTAAAAATTTTGTGTTAGCAATTGGTTGGTCGTAACCCGGTGTAAAAGGCGGAAAACTCATATTGCCTATTGATGCATTATTGAAATTGATTTGCATCGCCGTATTGGTTACACTTTGCGAAGCCACATACATACGAGTATGCAAATTTTCAGTAGTTATTAAATTATCAAAAACAAAATTGTAGTTTCTAACTAAAGTATTATCAAAGTTATTAGCATCAAACCAAGTCCTACCTGTATGCGCTAAATTTATTCCATCTTCATCGTAATACTGATAATCATCAAACCCTGTAACAATAGTATTTGCGCTACTTACTGAAGCTTGAGAAGAAAAGCGTTTGCCAGTACCCAAATCAGTTGTGATGTAATAATAAGTTTGATTGGAGTATAAATTTTTTTGATGACTAAATAATTTTGTAGTGCTATTGTATTTAATATCATCTGGCTGTTGCCCATAAAATAAAATATAATCACTACTATTAAAAACGCCATCGTTTTCACCCACTACTTCAATTGCAATTTCGGCCAAATCATCAGGTCGGGGTATGGCGTTTAATTCAGGAATATTGCCACCACCCATACTATAAATTCTAATATTTTTTGGATTGATGGATGCAGTGTTCAAACCCATTTGTTGTAGTAAATTAGCATCAATTTTATACATCCCATCTTTATTGGTAGCAAATTGATACCATGTGCCTGTTGCTAAAACTGAATGGGCTACACTTTTTTTTGTGGAATAGTTTTGCGCCGAATAAAATTTGTTTTTAGTACTGATATCACACTGCAATTTAAATTGATTCAATTTTTCCAATTGCCCATTTGCATTGTATTGTAAAGGCAATACATCTATCAATAAATAATAATGCCCACGTTCTTCAGCAATATAATTTTTTACAATAAAATTATTTTCAAATGATTTTTTAGGATAAACATCTTCAGCCAAATCAATTTGAGTTGAAATAATTTTCACATCGTAATTCCAATTACCTGATACTTCAAATTTAGCTGAATAATGCGGTTTACTGATGTTGTCATCTAATTGTAAAATGCCATGCTCAAATTGCAAGTAATGCTGTATTGAACCACTCGGAGTGTTTACTGTTATTGGTTTTTTCCAATTTAATACCACATCATTTGATACAAAATTTTGAGCATATGCCAATAGTTGCATCATACAAATAAATAACGTCAAAAAATATTTAGTTGCTTTCATGAAATGATATACGATATAAATTTAAAAAAAGTATTTGCAGTTTAAAAAATCAAAAATGCAATTTTTTTTTACAAAACACGTTGTATCATTGCACTTCATTATAGTCTGCACTTTCTGAAACGTATAATATTACATATTGTTTTTTTGTTTTCATTTGGATTTGCCACCGCACAAGACCAACATTTTTCACAATACTTCAACCTACCCTTATTTGCAAATCCAGCGTATGCTGGTATTCATCAACATACTAAAGTAGGTTTAATTTACCGAAATCAATATCAATCAATGCCTGGTGCCTATGCCACGTATGGCGTTGTGGCCGATTTGTATAGCCAATCTATTCACGGCGGATTGGGTTTAAAAATTATTAAAGATGATGAAGCGAACGGAATTTTGCAAAATCAACAAATAGCTATTTCGTACGCTTATCAAAATCAAATTAATAAAAAGATAGGATTTAGGTTTGCCATGGAAGGTGCTTATCATCTCAATCAAATCAATCTTTCAAAAATTATTGTGTATGATATGATTGATCCGCAAACGGGCAGAACCATTTTACCATTACAAACTGCTGAAACCAACTTGCCGCATAATAGCAGGCAATATATAGATGTAAATTCAGGAGTATTAATATTTAATAATGATTTTTATGCATCATTGGGTGCAGTGCATTTGGCAAAACCTGATGATGGATTTAGCAAGCCGCATGTGGTGCCGTTACAAATAAATTTTCAAGGCGGCTATATTTTCAGAACCAAACAAAAAATTAAAACAGCTGACGATTGGTATTTTTCACCCAATTTATTTTTTTCAACCCAAAATAAAATGACCGAAATTTATATTAACGCATTAGCCGGCTTAGGGAATGCACAAGCTGGCTTAGGCATACGCAAGTCAGGCAGCAATGCCGATGCATTGGTTTTTTATTTTGGATTTGCAAAATCCGATTTTAAAGTAGGTTATAGCTATGATTTAAATATTTCATCAAAGTATTTTTACCTTCGTAATGCCCATGAAATAAGCATTCAATATCAATTTCATAAAGCAAAAAAAGGCTATTATGGAAATGAGTGGAGCAATAATGAAACAAAATCAAAAAACAGGCGTATAAAATGCCCTAAATTCTTTAGGTAAAATAAGTATTTTTACTTTATATTTGCCCAAATAGACTATTAAATAATCAATTTTTAATTAATCAATTAATTATGAAATTTAAATTTCAGATGTTATTGCTAGCTGCTGCCGCAACTACTTTATTTGCTTCATGCGGCGGAGGTGATAAAAACCAATCCAGCACAACAGGTTGGAAATACAACGACCCTAAATGGGGTGGTTTTGAAGACCAAGTAAATTTTGAAGGACAAGAAACAGGTCCAGGATTAGTATTAATTGAAGGCGGAACATTTACAATGGGTTCAGTGGAGCAAGATGTAACAATGGATTATAATAACATTCCTCATCGTGTTACAGTATCTTCATTTTATATGGATGAAACTGAAGTTTCAAATAAGCAATATCGTGAATATTTAGCATGGCTAACACGTACTTATGCTGAATACCCTCAGGTGGCATTAAATGCATTACCCGATACATTGGTATGGCGTAATAAATTATCTTACAACGAACCTTTTGTTGAATATTATTTTAGATATCCAGCTTATCGTGATTATCCAGTTGTAGGTATCAATTGGTTACAAGCTTCTGAATTTTGCAAATGGAGAGGCAATAGAGTGAATGAATTTTTAATGATAGCAAAAGGAATTTTAGATCATAGCCCATCCACTTCACAAGATAACTTTCAGTCAGAGGCTTATTTATACGGGCAATATACGGGTAATGTAAAACAAAATTTAAGAGATTACACCAACGAAGATCCAAAAGCTACACGAGCCGTTAAAATGGAAGACGGACAATTGTTGCCCGATTATCGTTTACCAACTGAAGCAGAATGGGAATATGCCGCTTTATCAAGTATTGGTAACAACCCAGCAAAAGGCGAAGAAAATGATTTGCATCGTAAAATTTATTCATGGAATGGTTATAGCATGCGTAGCTCAGGCGATGGTGGTGAACAATGGCATGGTGCAATGTTAGCTAACTTTAAACGAGGCGCTGGTGATTTAATGGGTGTTGCTGGTGGATTGAATGATAATGCTGATTACACCGCCCCAGTAAAATCATATATGCCAAATGATTTTGGATTATATAATATGGCTGGCAATGTAAATGAATGGACAATGGATGTTTATCGCCCATTATCACCCATGGATGTGAGTGATGAAAACTCATTTCGTGGTAACGTATATACCACTAAAAAACGTAAAGATACAGGTGAGTTAGAAGATAAAGATTCATTAGGTAGAATTGTATATCGTGCTGTAAGTGATAGTGAATTATTAACCCGAAGAAATTTTAACAAAGCAGATAATATTAATTTTAACGATGGTGATAAAAACTCAGAAGCTACTTACCAATATAGTGTTTCATCATTAATAAATGATCATACTCGAGTATATAAAGGTGGATCATGGAACGATAGAGCTTATTATTTAGCACCTGGTACTCGTAGATTTTTAGAAGAAGATCAATCAACATCAACCATTGGTTTTCGTTGTGTAATGGCTCGATTAGGCAGCCCTGAAGGTAATGGCTATCAAGCTGGTAAATCATTCCGTAGCAATAAACGGAAATAAATTTAGGCTAACATTTACTACAATAAAAAAACGCTTTGCATTATTGCAAAGCGTTTTTTTTATACTTCAAATTCAGTTATTTTATATTTTGATAATTCATGTAAATCAACCTGAACTCCTAAACCCCAACCATTAGGGAGTTGGCAAATTGCATTTTTATCCATTTCAATTCCATTAGCAAAAGTTTCACGAAGCAATAAAAAACCATCCATATCTACTTTATCAAGTAACGGTAAAAAGTGTGCAATAGCAGCTGTGCCAATACTACTTTCATTCATACTGCCCATCATCACTTTTAAATTTAATTGCTTAGCTGCTTGTATCATACGCAAAGCAGGGGTTATGCCTCCACATTTAGTAAGTTTAATATTTATGCCGTCAAACAAATTTACACAACGGCTTACATCTTTTTCAACCACACAAAATTCATCAGCAAATAAATCAATTGTGCTAATTTGTTTAATCGCATTCATTCCGTTTATATCCGTTTTATGCAAAGGCTGCTCAAGTAGCTCAATATTATATTTTTTGAATAAAGGATA
>JBEANU010000058.1:0-3876 GCA_041165265.1 Bacteroidota bacterium
AGCATTACCAACCAAAATGAAATGCATTTTACCACTTTTACAATAGTAGATTGGGTAGATGTTTTTATTAGATTGAACTATAAAAATGTAATAACCTAAAGCCTAAACTATTGTATTGAAACCAAAGGATTAGAAGTGTTTGGTTGGTGTTTAATGACCAGTCATTTACATTTGTTGATTCGTGCAAAAGAAGACTTTGAATTATCACACATCATTCGTGATTTCAAAAAAACATACTGCCAAAACTATTATTGATAAAATAAAAAATGAGCCCGAAAGCCGCCGAGAATGGTTATTACATAAATTTGAATGGGCAGGTAAATTTGATGCCCGAATAACACAATATAAATTTTGGCAAGAAAGTAATCATGCTGTAATTATTTACAATCATAATCCAGCTATGATGAAACAGAAGCTTAACTATATACATCAAAACCCAGTACAAGAAGGTATTGTAGAATTGGCAGAAGAATATTTATACAGTTCGGCAAAAGATTATGCAGGCAAAAAAGGAATAGTAAAAATCACATTAATTTGAAAAATAAAATATTAAATTTGTTAGAAACAAAATTCCTCTTACATACTCGTCAGCCATACACAAGGCTTGGCTACAGACGAGTACGAGCATGGGCTTTTTAATCTTTCAACGGGGATGACTTTGCCAAAAGAAGATTGACATTTTCTATTTGTAAAACAAAAAAATAAAATGATTGAAAATATTATAGATAAAGAGTTTTTAAGTATAAATTTTTATAAATTTACAGTGGATTTAGTGTTTTCAGAAAATACTACTTTAAGTATATTTAATCAATTCGTTGTTTACGATAACAATTTAAAAATTATATTAGTTTGGAATTTTAACAACGGGATTGAAAATGCGAATAAATTGCTTCTCAACAATTTAATAAACACCAATGTTTTAAAAATTGAGTTCATTCCTAATAAATACATAAAAATATTCTTTAAGTCCAACTATATTCAAATATTCATAAATTCTTTAAATGGAGAAAGTTTAAATTTAAAAATAGATAATGATTGGGTTGTTTATTAGGTAATGTACCAAAATAGCCCCAGTAGGCGGTAACCTGTATTAGTTGTTGCGAAGATGCAGCAGAGCCTTTGCGTAGGGTCTTCGTAACGGGTAGTGTATCAGGGTAATGTACCAAAATAGCACCTGCAAAAAATAATGCTGTATTAATCAATGTTTAAAAGAATAGAAGAAGCGGAGTGAAAAAAAACCTACTCTGTTTTTTTTATGCAAAAAATTTCAAAGCAAAAGCAATGTAGGGTTAGTTCATGGGGCTATAATTTGTATTTTGCATAAAATCAATATATAGTATTTTAAAAATAATTTACTTTAGTATCGCATGTATATAGCCTTTGTAAAATGAAAAAAAACAAAATAAAAAAAATAATAATGTGGCGCAAAATCAAGCCTATCGTATCCAATATAAAATAATTTATATATATTATTGTGGCACGTATCATTTTGTATCCAATAAGGTAATATTTTTTTACCCACATTTAATCCACAAAAATCTTCAAAAGGCTTTTAAATTCAGCGTTTGGGGCTGTAACCCAACACACAAAAGCATTTGAACTGTCAAGCGTTTCTTATCCACACAATGTTTAAAAATTAAAAATGTTTTCGGCTTTTTTTAGGGCTAAGTTTGAGTATATATTTGCTGTCCCTCTCAAAAAGTTTTTTACGGAAACTATCAACTGAACCAGAGAACTGAAAGACCAATTTTATCTTCGTAAAAAATAGTAGCATCGAAAGGGAAAAATCAAATTTTAAAACTGTTCTGGAGTAAAAAACAGCAGTCTGTTTTGAATCCATAAAATGTAAAAAGCTGGTAAAGTCCGGCAGGAAATTGTATCCTTCATACTTTTTCATGACCAACTACTACCTAAAAATATTAAACGAACCATCATTAAACCATCGGCCATGACCAAAAAAGAAAAAGAAACCAAAGAGAATGTAGATAGCGGAATGAAATTCAACCGCTATTATACTGTTGAAGGCATTAACGTATTTGATATGTTTGAATACGATTTGCGTACTTCAGTAATTAAAGATACTAACGGCAAAAATGTATTTGAAATGACAGGCGTTGAAGTTCCTAAACAATGGAGCCAAACCGCTACTGATATTTTAGCACAAAAATATTTCCGTAAAGCAGGTGTACCACAAGCCGATGGTGCAACAAGTAGTGAAAAATCTATTAAACAAGTAGCACATCGTATGGCTAATTGTTGGAGAGTGTGGGGCGAAAAATATGGCTACTTTGCTACTGAACAAGATGCTCAAATTTTTTATGATGAATTAGTTTATTCAATTGTTGGTCAGTTTGCAGCGCCTAACTCACCACAATGGTTTAATACTGGTTTGTATGAAAGCTATGGTATCACAGGCAAACCTCAAGGTCACTATTATGTTGACCCAATTGACAGAAAATTAAAAAAATCTACTTCAGCATACGAGCGCCCTCAACCACATGCTTGCTTTATTTTAAGTGTGGATGATGATTTGGTAAACGAAGGTGGAATTATGGATTTATGGGTTCGTGAAGCTCGTATTTTCAAATACGGTTCAGGTGTAGGAACAAACTTCTCTAATGTACGTGGCGAAGGTGAAAAATTAAGCGGTGGTGGTACATCAAGTGGTTTGATGAGTTTCTTAAAAATTGGTGACCGTTCGGCTGGTGCTATTAAATCAGGCGGTACTACACGTAGAGCGGCTAAAATGGTTTGTTTAGATTTAGATCATCCTGAAGCTTTAAAATTTATTGATTGGAAAGTAGAAGAAGAAAAGAAAGTAGCTGCATTAATAGCTGCTGGTTATGATAGCCATTATGAAGGCGAAGCATACAGAACAGTAAGCGGACAAAACAGCAACAACTCAGTTCGTATTCCAAATTCATTTTTCGAAAAATTAGAACAAAATGCTGAATGGGAATTTAAAGCTCGTTCAAACGGTGAAGTAATGAGCACTATTCCTGCTACTGAATTATGGGATAAAATAGCTTATGCAGCTTGGCGTTGTGCTGACCCAGGTGTACAATACGATACTACCATCAATGAATGGCATACTTGTCCTCAAGGTGGACCAATCAGAGCTTCAAATCCATGTAGCGAATACATGTTCTTAGATAATACGGCATGTAACTTGGCTTCTGTAAACTTAATGAAATTGTTAGACCCAATTAGTTTAACATTTGATATTAAAGGATACGAACATGTGAATCGTATTTGGACAATGGTATTGGAAATTTCAGTATTGATGGCTCAATTTCCATCAAAAGAAGTAGCACAATTATCTTATGAATATCGCACATTAGGATTAGGTTTTGCCAATTTAGGTGCATGCTTAATGGTAATGGGCATACCATACGATAGCGATAAAGCAAGAAGTATTGCAGGTGCTTTAAGCGCTGTAATGACTGGTGTTTCTTATAAAACTTCAGCTGAAATGGCGCAGCATTTAGGTGCCTTCCCTCGTTATGAAGATAACAAAGAAGATATGTTGAAAGTAATGCGCAATCATCGTTATGCAGCATATGATTCAAAAGAAAATTATGAAGGCTTAAGCATTAAACCACAAGGTATTGATGCTAAATTCTGTCCTGATTATTTATTGAATGCTGCATGTAAAGCTTGGGATGATGCCTTACAATTAGGCGAAAAGTATGGCTACAGAAATGCGCAAACTACTGTAATTGCTCCAACAGGAACTATTGGATTAGTAATGGATTGCGATACAACAGGTGTTGAACCAGATTTTGCTTTGGTTAAATTCAAAAAATTATCGGGTGGTGGATATTTTAAAATCATCAACCAATCTGTGCCTTGGGCTTTAAGAACTTTAGGTTACAC
>JBEANU010000059.1:0-9452 GCA_041165265.1 Bacteroidota bacterium
GGTTTATTTAACGAAACAATAGAAGGGAAAAGTGAAGGCATTAACGATGAGTTTTCTTTCAAAGCAGGTGATGGCATGCATTATTCAAATCAAAAATTAGTTGAACTTGTTACCGATAAAAAAATAGTTTGGTTGGTTACCCAAAGTAATTTATCATTTTTAAAAAACACCCATGAATGGGTGGGAACAAAAATTTGTTTCAACATTGAAAAAGATGGCAACAAAACCAAAATCACATTTACTCACGATGGTTTAATTCCGCAAATTGAATGTTATGGTGGTTGCTCAAGTGCCTGGACACAGTATTTGCAAAATCTTCACACACATTTAAAATGAAATTTTCATACTCATTTATTTTAATAATAGCATTGCTTTTGTGCCACATTTCAACTTTAGTGTATGGTAATACCCACCTTTGCCTATCCCCAACCGTAAGGCAGAAATAATAACACCATTTTTATTTTTTAAAAAAAGAAAATGATATTTTTGGAAAGTTGCGTATATTTAGGAGTGGTGGGCAATTAAAACGGGCCACTACCAAAATGACAAGTAGAAACAAAATATGAGTTGGACATGCCCAAAATGTGAAAGAGTTTTGAAAAATCCAAATGCTTGGCACAACTGCATCAAGCAAGACCTTGACAAACTTTTTGAAAACAAAATAGAAATCTTATCTTTTTTATTCGACAAAATTTTGGACAATGTAATAAGTTGGGACAATGTTTCTGTAAGTGCTACAAAAAATTGTATTGTTTTTGTTTCAACACAAACATTTTTGGTAGTAAAACCAATGAAAAAGGAATTAGACTTAAAATTTTATCTTCAAACTCAAAATGAAGAATTTCCAATCTATAAATCTTGTGAATACTCAGGAAAATTTGAACATCATATTAGAGTTTCAGAACTTGAAGAAGTAAATTCACAACTCATAAATTTCATTAAATCATCTTACAAATTACTCACTACAAAAAATGCAAATAAGTAACAACATAATTTTAATAACAGGTGGAGCAACAGGAATTGGACTTGCTTTGGCGGAACAATTTTTACAAAATAACAATGAAGTTATTATTTGTGGCAGACGTGAAGACTTATTGCAAAATGCAAAAACAAAGTTCCCAAAACTTCATATAAAACAAGCCGACCTTTCAACTTCAAAAGACAGAAAGGAATTTGCAAATTGGCTAACTAACAATTACCCCAACTTGAATATATTAGTGAACAATGCAGGTATTCAGAGAGAATTTTCATTTCTAGATACTACTGTTGCTGAAAAGTTTGACAATGAAAATGAAATAGAAACTAATTTGATAGCACCAATACATTTGACAATGTTGCTATTGCCAGAATTATTAAAAAAAGATAGTTCAGCAGTAATTAATATTTCATCAGGGCTTGGTTTTGTGCCAATTTCTATTATGCCGATTTATTGTGCAACAAAATCTGCAATTCAAAGTTTTAGTATTTCATTAAGACATCAACTGAAAGAAACTAAACTGAAAGTATTTGACATTGCTCCACCAATTGTGGATACCGACCTTGATAAAGGAGCTAGAGCAAAACGAGGACAAACGGGCAAAGGAATTAGTGCAATAACAGTTGCAGATGAAACATTAAAAGCTATGCAGAACAACAAGTTTGAAATTGGAGTTGGAAAAGTAAAAATTTTAAAAGTTGCATCAAAAATTGCACCTAAACTATTTCTAAAAATAATGAACAAAACAGCGAATAAAAATTGACTGCACACAACATTGGTTTGGCAAAAGTTGGGCATTGGTGCTAAATTGAGCATTTGGAATTCTATTTACATTTGTGCTAAATTGAGAATTTGTGCTTTTAATCCCCAACTTCGCAAAGCCCAAAACTTTAGCTCATCATATTTCAACCATTAGCGATTTTTTTTTCATAAAATCAAGTGCAGGTTTGATATATTATATTTTATTTCATAATTAATATTTTAATTCCTTTCCCTTTGTATTTTCGCCATAATGACTTTAGACGAATTCAAACTTTTTCAGCCGCAATTGCCCAATCAGCCTGGTGTTTACAGATATGTAAATGCTGAGAATGTGATTTTGTATGTAGGCAAAGCAAAGAATTTATTTAATCGGGTAAGCAGTTATTTTGTGAGTTTGCATGATAAACCTGCACGTTTGCAATTGCTCATCAAGCAAGCACATCACATTGAATTTACGATTGTAAATACGGAGAATGAAGCGTTGTTGCTGGAAAATAATCTCATCAAAGAATTTCAACCGAAGTATAATATTCAACTCAAAGATGGAAAATCATATCCTTGGATTTGCATAAAAAAAGAACCTTTCCCTCGAGTTTTTCAAACCCGTAAAATCATTAAAGATGGCTCGGAATATTTTGGCCCTTATCCTTCAGGAACCGCTGTTTATACGGTGATGGAAGTGGCGAAGCAATTATTTCCTTTCCGAACTTGTTCACTCAATTTGCAACAAAAAAATATTGAGCAACGCAAATTTAAAGTGTGTTTGGAATATCATATTGGTAATTGCAAAGGTCCTTGTATCGGCGCACAAACAGAGGCGGAATACCATGAGTTTATCCGTCAGTTTAAAAATATTATCAAAGGTCAAACCAGTGTGGTGTTAGAGGTTTTGCAAAATGATATGGCTGAACAAGTGGAGAAATTAGAATTTGAAAAAGCAGATTGGACGAAGAAAAAAATGGAAGCATTAAAAACTTTCAAAGAGAAAAGTACGGTGGTGAGCCCTACCATTTCAAATGTAGATGTATTCACTATTTCACAAGAAAATAATTTGGCATTTGTGAATTATATGAAAGTGGTGAATGGTGCTATCAATCAGAGTTATAGCATTGAGTTGAAAAAGCAATTGGATGAAACCAAAGAAGAATTGTTGGAATATGCGATTGATTATTTGCGAACAAAATTCAATAGTGAATCGCCTGAAATTATTGTTCCGTTTGATTTACCTGACTTTGAACAGAAATTGCAAATCACAGTTCCTATCATTGGCGACAAAAAACATTTGCTTAATTTAAGTGAAAAGAATGTAATTTATTATCGTGATAAAACCTTGTCGGCCAATCCGGATAATACAATGAAAACCGAAGATTTTTCGGTATTGAAAGAAATGCAAAAAGATTTTAGGTTGACGGATGTGCCTTTTCATATTGAATGCTTTGATAACTCTAACTTTCAGGGCGATTTTGCTGTAAGTGCAATGGTGGTTTTTAAAAATGGAAAACCTAGTAAAAAAGATTATCGCCACTTCAATATCAAAACTGTTGAAGGACCAAATGATTTTGCATCGATGGAAGAAGTGATTGAACGCCGCTACAGCCGCTTGATTGCTGAAGCTGGCGAATTACCTCAACTCATTTTGATTGACGGCGGTAAAGGTCAATTATCAGCAGCCTATACCAGTTTGAAGAAGTTGGATTTGATTGGAAAAGTAGGATTAGCTTCTATCGCAAAAAAATTAGAGGAAATTTATGTACCCCATGATTCAATACCATTGCACATTTCAAAAAAATCTGCTTCGCTAAAAATCTTACAATATTTACGTGATGAAGCACATAGATTTGGCATCACACATCATCGCAACAAAAGAGATAAAGCCACCTTAATGCCGCAGTTAGAAAAAATAAAAGGCATTGGTGAATCAACCAATACCAAGCTGCTCAAGCATTTCAGGTCAGTTGAAAAAATACGGCAAGCATCGTTTGATGAAATTGCTGCTATTGTGGGCATACAAAAAGCAAAGGTGGTGGTGGAAGGTTTGAAAAAGCAAGAATAAAATCAAACAAAAATCTTGATTAAAATTTATTTCCTTAGCCAAATTATTTTCTAATTTTATAAATATGAAATCGATAAAATCATTACCGCTTCAACAAATATTATTTTTAGATATTGAAACAGTGCCATTATATGCTAGTTATAATGAGCTATCAAAAGCATTACAACAAAACTGGGATAAAAAATATGAACACATCAAACATGATGAAAATGAAAATTCGGATATTGGTTTTTTCAAACATGCTGGTATCTATTCTGAATTTGCTCAAATCATTTGTATCTCAATTGGTAGATTTAAAATTGAAAACCAAGAACTTATTTTTAGTGTAAAATCAATTGCATTTGAAAATGAAAAACAATTGCTTGAATCATTTGCAGCCATTTTTGAAAATCAACACAATTTTAAAATAATTGCAGGGCATAATATTAAAGAATTTGATGTGCCATTTATTTGTAGGCGCATGTTAGTAAATGGCTTGGTAATTCCAACAATTTTTGATTTATCAGGCCGAAAATCATTTGAAGTAAATCACTTAATTGATACGCTTCAGCTTTGGAAATTTGGTGATTACAAGCACTATACAAGCCTTGCATTGCTTACTGAAATTATGGGTATTGAAACTCCTAAATCAGATATGGAAGGGAAAGATGTTGCTCGTGTTTTTTATCATGAAAATAATTTAAAACGAATTGCAGATTATTGCCAACAAGATGTGGTGGCTGTGGCGCAATTAATTTTAAAATTTAGGAATGAAAAACTATTAACCGCTGAACAAATAAGACTGATTCAGAATTAAAAGATTTTTATCTTTGAAAAAAACAATTCTAAATTAAAAACTATATATACATGCAAAAAAAAATTACACTGTTAGTAGCTTTATTTTCAATTAGTATTTTATTGCAAGCCCAACATAGGAATGTGGTAAGATGTGCTACTGATGAAGCATTTACAACACAAACAATTAACAACCCAGCTCTTTTGCAAGCTTATAAAAATGCAGCACAGCAAACACAAAGCATTGCCAACACTATTACCTATGCCGCAAAAGGCAAAGCAGGTAATAGTACGCCACAGTATATTATACCTGTGGTGGTGCATGTTTTATACAAAACTGCTGCTGAAAATTTAGCTGATTCAACCGTATATACCAATTTACAACGATTAAATGATGATTTTAGACGTACCAATTTTGATACTGCCAACACCCGTAGTATTTTTAAAGGCATTGCTGCTGATACTAAAATAGAATTTAGATTGGCTGTACGTGACCCTCAAGGAAATTGTACGAATGGTATTATTCATAAATCAACCACTGCTACATCGTTCAATACTACTGATAAAATGAAAAGCAATGCTACTAGTGGTGATGACCCTTGGCCAACCAACGCTTATTTAAATTTGTGGGTATGCACTATGAGTGGCGGAATATTAGGCTATGCTCAATTTCCTGGTGGCACTTCAAGCACCGATGGTGTGGTAATTGATAATGGTGCTTTTGGGCAAAAAGGCGCCGCTGTTGCACCCTATGATTTAGGAAGAACTTTAACCCATGAAGTAGGACATTGGTTAAGCTTGTACCATACATTTCAAAGTGGTTGTGCAGGCACTAGTTCAACCACTTGTGCTAATAGTGGCGATAATTGTTGCGATACACCACCATCATCAGCAGCCAATTATGGTTGCCCGGGTTCACAAAATACTTGTACTGAATCATACGGTGGCAATAAGGTGGATATGACTGAAAATTATATGGATTACACCGATGATGCATGTATGAACGCTTTTACAATTGATCAAACAGCACGTATGCAAGCTACTTTAGCAGGCAGTAGAAATGGTTTAATTACTTCATTAGGATTAACACCTGTACCAACTCAAACACCTGTAATATCAGTGGCTAACGATACCATTTGTAATGGCGGCACTGTAACTATTACTGCAACAGGTGCTAACACATTTTTTTGGTCGCCTTCTACGGGCTTAAATACCAACAATGGTGCAACTGTAACTGCATCGCCAACAGTTACAACTACCTATACAGTATATACAACCAATACTACAAACCATTGTACAGCATGGGCTCAGGATACTATTTTGGTATTGGGTGCTGCAACTAATATTAAAGTATCGCCTAGTAAAATTTGTGTTGGTACTGCTCAAAAATTAACAGCAAGCGGTGGCCGCAATTATAGTTGGAGCCCTGCAACAGGCATCAGTAATACTATTTACGATACAGTAACAGCTTACTTCACCTCGGCATCAACCTATACCATTACTACCCATGATACTATTGGCGGTATTGCATGTTCTGCTTCAAAAAATATTACTATTGCCGTAAATCCATTACCTAATTTAGCCATCAATCGAAATTCAGTGTGTAGTGGTGTAGCTACCAATGTAACTGTAAGTGGTGCAAATACTTACACATGGGTTCCGTCAACGGGTTTGAACAACCCAAATGCTGCAACTGTTGCTGCAACATTAACCAACCCTACAAATTATATTATTACAGGCACAAATACTACAACAGGATGCAGTGATACATTGCATGCCAACCTAACCGTAAACCCATCGCCAACAGTAAGTTTAAATACAAACAACGTGAGTATTTGTAAAGGTTCATCAACGCCTTTAGCGGCAAGTGGTGCTACCACTTATAGTTGGAGTCCGTCAACTAATTTATCATCAACAACAGGTGCCACTGTAAATGCTTCGCCAACAATTACCCGAACTTATACCGCTACCGGCACCACTGCAGGATGTAGCAATTCAGCCCAAGTAACTGTGCAGGTGAATGCTTTGCCTGATGCTACTTTTATTGCAACAACATCAATAACGGATGTAACTTTTACATCAACAATTTTTGGAAATACTTATGATTGGAGTTTTGGTGATGGCACCAACAATAGTAATCAAGCCAATCCTACGCATACATATATTCAAAATGGTGATTATACAGCTTGCTTAACAATCACAGATAATAATGGTTGTAAAGATTCAACTTGCCAATTAATAAGTATTACAAATGTTGGAATTAATACTCCTAAAATGGTAGTTAATAATTTACAAATTAGCCCCAATCCGTGCCATGATAATTGCACGATTGAGTTTAACTTAGTTAAAAATTCAAGTATAAAAATTTCAGTTATTGATATGATGGGAAAACAAATTACTGAAGTATCAAATTCGTTATTGTCGGCTACCAATCATACAATAAATTTAAAAACTAACAATTGGGCAGCAGGTATTTATTTTATTAAAATTGAAAATAGTAATGGCGAAAAAGTAATCCGAAAAATTGTGAAGCAATAGAACAATTCAGTTCCTATTATCAAAAATCATACAACAAAAGGCTTTCAGATAACACTGAAAGCCTTTTGATTTTTATTTCAATATTTTTTTTTGTTTTTGTCATTTTGTTTACACCTTATACCAAACCGCTAACAAGTAGCTGAAATAATCCAATCAAAATTACACATTGAACTAATAATGCTTTTTTCATTTTGTAAATCGCATAATGCAATACCTAATTGATTGTCCACTTCGTCAAGAGACTCAAAAGTATGATTGTTAAATTCTTTTTGCTCACGAATATAATCCCATATATGCTCTGTTGGGTTTAATTCAGGGGAGTAGGGAGGTAATGGCAAAATGGAGATATTTTCGGGGAGCTCTAATTTTTGGGTAGTATGCCAACCTGCTGAATCCATTATCATTAGTATTCGATAATGCGGAAAGGCGATACTTGTTTCTAATAACAATGCATTCATTGCTTCTGTGTTGCAAAAAGGAGAAATGATGGAACATGTTTCTCCGGTTTGCGGACAAACTGTAGTAAAGGCATATAAATATTCTCTGATGGCTTGCTTCTTAACAATGGCTCTATCTGGTTGGTGTACCCAGCATTTACGAACATGATTCATTCTGCCAAATGCCGCTTCATCTTCAAAAAAAACCATCACAGGTCTGTTGTCATTTGCTTTTATTCGTTGGGTTGCCAATATTTCAGGGAGTTTTTTTTAAACTCCTCTTGTGCGGTTTTGTTTTTCTTGGGGTGTTCAGAACGAGGCATCTTCTTTTTCCAATTATGTCGTTTAAATAAATCCCAGATATAATCATCAGAGACAGCTTTACCTACTTTTTCCTCTACTACTTTCCGAATATGTTTTGCCACTAAAACCTTACCTGCATTTGCCTGCGATTTTAAATCGTTCATCATATTTTCTTCCTCCTCAAAACTCATATGTGAAGTTGCAGATCTTCTTCCACCCCATTTAATATTTTCCGTAAACAATGAGCCTTCTTTATTGTAAAGTTCTACAACCTTATATATTTTGCTTGTAGTAGTACCCAAAAAAGAAGCGTATTCTTCCGCCTTTTTGTTAGGATTGAATGATACAGATAACAGAATTTGCCAGTAACTCCTTTGATGGATGTTAGAACAGTTTGATAATTTAACAGAAAGTTCTGATGTTGTTAAATGTGGTTTTAATTGTAGTATTCGCATGGACAAATATACAACATTTTGTTTATCTTGTTAGCGGTTTAGTATAAGCGGAATTTCGTTTTTAACGAAAATAAAGTTCAATTTCATTTTATAAAAACACTAACTTCACTTAATGTTTCAAGCTAATCCGTCCTATGCATTTGGCATGCTCATGCCAATAGGCGGTAAGCTATCGTTGTTGTTTCAAAGCTCCGCTTTGGAACGGCTTGGTTCAAAAAAATACAAATACCTAGTAGAATGTAAGCTATAATTCCCTATCAAAAAGTGGATAAAATAAATCAGTTTTATTAGCACACACAAATGTTGTGTGTAAAAGGGTTATTGCTTAATAAACTTAAGTGTTTGCGTTTGTTTATTTGATAATATTTCGATAAAATAAATGCCGCTGATTAAGTTGGTTGATTCAATTTGTAGTTTATTAGTTGAAGTATTAATGTGTTTTTCGTACATCGTTTCACCAATTACATTTTTAATTGTAATCACACTTTCATATAAATCAGATGTTGATTGAATATTAAACAAATCATTAGATGAATTTATTGGATTTGGATAAATAATATAATTGTTTTTAGGAGCATCCTGCTGTACATTTTGAACTACATCAACAAAAGGTTTTGTACCTAATCCAAGCAACCAAATATCATGTGATGACATTTGAGTTGTATCATAATTAGCAAACAAGCAATCACCTGAATTAGAACTTAAAGAGTTGCCCAATATAATTAAATTTCCATCTGAGGTTTCAGTAGAACAGAATGCAAAGTCATCTTTATTACCTCCTAAACATTTTGAACTTAATTTAGTTCCGTTAATATCTAACGATACTAAAAAATAATCAGATGCATTTGAAAAATTCGTAACAGCATCACTGTCACTTGAATATGTATACCCTGTTAATAAAAGTGTCCCATTTTTTGTTTTCAAAATAGAAGTTAAAAAATCATAGTTAGATCCTCCGAATGACCTATCCCAAATTTTGTTCCCAACCGAATCTACTCTAACTACCCAAGCATCATAACCTCCAATGTTGTTGCTTACATCATTATTTGCAGTATCTGACGAAGCACAAAAAACTATTGATTTGTCATTCAGTTCAACTAAATCATAAATATTTTCATCTCCTATCCCTCCATAGTTTTTTTTCCAGATTATAT
>JBEANU010000060.1:0-10363 GCA_041165265.1 Bacteroidota bacterium
AAATGTTGGATAATGTTACTTATTATCAAACATTAGTCAACAATTGTTTGATAGCTCGTGAAATTTATAATTGGCAAAATGAAGAAAAAAAGTTGGTTGCTTTTTATGAAAAATTAGAAATCAAATAGTTTCTATCAATTGTGCATTTTATATGTTCTCTATTTTAAATTAGTACTTTTGTGATTCAATTTTTCCAAAATATTTATTTATGATTTCAAATGAATTAATGCTGAAAGCAGCATCTGAATTTGGTTTGCCATTGTATTTGTATGATACCCAAAAAATGCAATTGCAATACAAACATTTAAAAACTGAATTAGGCGAACAAGTAAAATTCTTTTATGCTTGCAAAGCTTTATCAAATATTAATGTGCTGAAACATTTTCAACAAATGGGTTCGGGTTTGGATTGTGTGAGCATTAACGAAGTAAAATTAGGATTAAAAGCAGGCTTTGCTATTTCGAAAATAATTTTCACACCCAACAGTGTTGCATTTGTTGAAATTGAGGAAGCGATGCAATTGGGTGTTCATATTAATATTGATAGCATCACTATTTTAGAGCAATTTGGCAATAAATATCATAACACATATCCTGTATGTGTTCGCTTTAATCCTCATATTATGGCTGGCGGAAATTATAAAATTTCAACTGGGCATGTGGATAGTAAATTTGGAATTTCTATTCATCAATTGCGGCATGTTGAACGATTAGTGAAAACCCTGAACATCAATGTTCAAGGCTTGCACATGCATACTGGTAGCGAAATAAAAGATGTAAATGTGTTTAAAAGTGGCTTAGAAATTATGTTTGATTTAGCTACTCATTTTCCCGAAATAAAATTTGTAGATTTAGGTAGTGGCTTTAAAGTGCCTTACAAACCTGATGAAGAAGGTACTGACATAAAAGCTTTAAGTAAAATATTAGCTGATGCTCTTACCGAATTTAAAACTGAAACAGGAAAAGATATTGAAATTTGGTTTGAGCCGGGTAAATATTTGGTAAGTGAATCAGGGTATTTTTTAGTTAGTGCAAATATTATAAAACACACTACAGCCACAGTGTTTGTGGGTGTAAATAGTGGGTTTAATCATTTAATTCGGCCCATGTTTTATGATTCGTATCATCATATTGAAAACATTAGCAATATTGATGGAGCACAACGCATTTATACAGTGGTTGGTAATATATGCGAAACCGATACTTTTGCTTGGGATAGAAAAATAAATGAAGTACACGAAGGCGATGTATTATGCTTTAAAAATGCTGGCGCTTATGGCTTTGAGATGAGCAGCAATTTTAATAGCCGCTTTAAACCGGCTGAAGCCTGGTTGCATAATGGCAAATTGCAATTAATTAGAGAACGTGATGTTTTTGAGGATTTGTTGAGAAAGCAAATTGAAGTGATATAAAAAAATAGATGCAACGTAGTGCCTTGAAATTTTATTATAGATTTAATATTAATATGTGAACAGAAGTAAAAGAGTTATTTGATGATTACTGGCAATGAAAAAAAATAAATAATTTCATTTTATTTACAAATACATGCACAACATAGTTATAACAAAGCACAATAACCAAATAAAAAATCTATTATATTGCATGAACTATTTTAGTGTTACATTGTTCAACTATTTCATCATTAACAATACAAACAATTAAACAATTTTAAAAACCACATTTACATGAAAAACAAAATTCTATTTGGCGTAAGCATTCTGCTCGGTTTAATGTTCATTAATTCGGGCCTAAATAAGTTATTTAATTATATACCCATGCCTGCTAATATGCCTGAAGAAACCATGAAAGACTTTGGTGCTATGATGGAAATTAGTTGGCTAATGCCATTAATTGCAGTTGCTGAAATTATCGGCGGCATATTAGTAATGATACCTAAAACACGAGCGTTGGGAGCTGTAATTATTTTTCCGGTAATGGTAGGAATCATGTTGTTTCATACATTAGTTGATCGTTCAACTTTGCCTGTAGCAATTGTTTTATTAGCTATTTTGGGATGGATAATATTTGAAAATAGACAAAAATATTTGCCCATGATAAGCTAATTTTTTTTGGTTGTGTAGTTTCTCACAAACATCATCATTGCTGTTAGTGCATACATGCGCTGCGGCGGCAAAACTTTTTACAAATAAAAAACGCTTAATTTTAATTAAGCGTTTTTTTTATTTATGCAATATGTTTTTCAGAATTAAAAAAATAGTGGAGTAGCTTATCGTGCAATTCATTAGGATTGAAAGGTTTGCTCACATAATCATTCAAACCACAATCTAATAATGAGGTATCATCACTCTCTAAAGCAGCGGCAGTTAAGGCTATTACAGGCACATTTCGGGTAAGTTCATCTTCACTTTCTCTAATGTGTTTGGTTGCTTCCATGCCATTCATTTCAGGCATTTGTATATCCATTAATACAATATCATAATGGTTGTGTTTCATTTTTTCTAAAGCCACTTTTCCATTTTCAGCGGTATCCACAATGATGTTCCATTTTTGTAAAAATTTAGTGGCAATTAATTGATTGAACATATTGTCTTCAACCAATAAAACTTTAGCCCCATCAAGTGTATGATTTTTTGAATCAACAACAATATCAGTAGCTGATATATTAGTTTGGTTTTCTTTTAATTGTAAATCAAAATAAAACGCTGAACCCTTGCCCCGTTCGCTTTGTACATAAATTTTACTGTTATGCATAGCAATTAGTTTTTGTGTGATGGTAAGCCCTAATCCTGTGCCATCAAATTTTCGAGTATGGTTGTATTCAGCTTGCGAAAAACTTTCAAAAATTAGTTGTTGTTTAGTGCTATCAATACCAATTCCGGTATCAATAATTTTAAAATGTAAACCAGTACAACCATTGATGCTATTTGCCGATTTCATCAAGCAAATTGTAACACTTCCTTTTTCTGTAAATTTTATGGCATTGCTGATTAAATTATTCAGTATCTGCATTAATCTGATAGGATCGCCCAATACGGTATCAGGCATACCGTCACCAATTTTCAAATTTAATTCTAAATGTTTTTCGGTGGCTTTATACTTATGTGTAGTGTAAATATCTTTTACCAATTTGGTAACATTAAATGGGGTTTCTTTTAACACAATTTTGCCAGATTCAATTTTGCTAAAATCTAAAATATCATTTACCAAACACATTAAATTTTCAGCGGCAAATTTAATTACATTCAAGTTTTCAATTTGTTCAGGTTTGGGGTTTTCAATCATCATTAAATTTGTCATCCCAATTACAGCATTTAGTGGTGTTCTGATTTCATGACTCATAATGCTTGCAAATTGCTGCTTTTCAGCACTTAAGCTGATAGATTTATTTTTTTCAGATTTTAATAATTTGTGCTGCTCAATTATTTTTTTTCTACTAATAATTTCTTCTTCAATATTTCTATTAGCAATTACAAATATAGTATCACCCTTGCTTGTTAATGTTTTTGTAGCTGTTTGCCTAAAATGAATCATATCATTTGATTTATTTTTTAGCCGAATAGTCCATTCTAAATTGGCAATTGAGCCATTTAATTTGAGTAAATTTTTTGCCATTTTTTTTGAATCATCCACAGCAATTAAATCTAATATTGAAGTATTGAGCAACTCATTAACATGAAACCCTAAATGTTCAAAAGTTTTTTTATTAGCTGAAATAATATTGCCCATGTGATTTAAGATTAAATACATAGCTGAGCTGTTGTTAAATACCATACTCATTGATTCAGTACTAAAATCCAATAGTAAATTACGGGTTGATGGGTTGATGTTATTAGAATAAAATCGGTTCATTTATTTTGTCAGTTTTACTCCGCAAACATACAGTTAGTAAATAGCCTAACAATTACGTAAAAACTCTCAATTTTATCAGCAACACATTTGTAGTACCAAGTGATTTAGCTTATTTTTGAACCATAAATTATCATTTTATAGTGTTGAAAAATAAAAAAATAATAGTAGCCGTTACCGGTAGTATTGCCGCTTACAAATCGGCATTTTTAATTAGATTATTGATTAAGCAAGGCGCTGAAGTGCATGTAATCATGACGGCGGCCGCCACTCAATTTATACCAGCCATTACTTTAGCCACTCTATCAAAAAATAAAGTTTTGGTGTCGTTTATAGATGATGAAAATTGGAATAATCATGTTGAGTTAGGCTTAACTGCCGATTTAATTTTAATTGCACCTGCCACTGCAAATACCATTTCAAAAATGGCAAATGGCATTTGTGATAATTTATTGCAAGCGGTTTATTTATCCGCCAAATGCCCCGTGGCATTTGCACCAGCAATGGATTTGGATATGTGGCTGCATCCATCAACCCAAAAAAATGTAGCTGCATTGCAGCAATATGGTAATTATTTAATTGATGTTGAAAATGGCGAATTAGCAAGCGGATTGGTTGGAAAAGGTAGAATGGCCGAACCTGAAAAAATTGTAGAATGGGTAAATAATTATTTTGAATCTACAAATGAATTGAAAAAACTGAATGGTAAAAATATATTAATAACAGCTGGCCCAACCTTTGAACCTATTGACCCTGTTCGATTTATTGGTAATAGAAGTAGCGGAAAAATGGGAATTGAATTGGCGGAAATGGCTGCCAAAAGTGGTGCAAATGTTACTTTACTTTTGGGCGATACTTCCTTAAAAGCTAATCACTCCAACATTAAAACCTTTGCTTGCACAACCGCTCAAAAAATGTATGAAAAAGCAATGGAATATTTTACTAAAAGTGATATAACCATTTGTGCGGCTGCTGTTGCTGATTATACTCCAATTATAACGGCTTCTGAAAAAATAAAAAAATCAGAGGGTAATTTGATGATTGAATTAAAAAAAACTACTGATGTTTTAGCTGAGTTAGGAAAGTTAAAAACTGATAAACAGATTTTAGTAGGATTTGCATTGGAAACAAATAATGAGTTGGAAAATGCAAAAACAAAATTGAAAAATAAAAATGCAGATATCATCGTTTTAAATTCATTAAATAACAATGGTGCTGGCTTTCAGCATGCAACAAATCAAATAACAATTATCGATTCAAAAAGTAATAAGATTGATTTTGATTTAAAACTTAAAACCCAAGTAGCCATTGATATTTTAAATCACATTATTAAATATTATGTATAAAATGAAAATAGCCCTAAAAATAATTTTATTGATTATTGTATTCAGTATTCAATATATTATATGCAATAGTGTATTAGCCCAAGAGCTAAAATGTTCCGTGAAAATAAATACGCCAAAGCTAAATAGCACTGACCCAAAAGTATTTATAACACTACAAAAATCGCTGTTTGAATTTTTTAATAACAGAAAATGGACAGATGATATATTTGATAATCAGGAAAAAATTGAATGCAATATTTTAATTAATGTAACTGAAGAAATTAGTTCAGATAAATTTAGATTTCAATTAAGTGTGCAATCATCCCGTGCTATTTTTAATTCAAATTATAATTCAACTATTTTAAATTGGAGCGATAAAGATGTAGTTGTAACCTATGTTGAATACCAACCATTGGATTATGCTGATGAAAAATATACTAGCAATTTAACATCAATAATGGCTTATTATGCCTATTTAGTTATTGGGTTAGATTATGATACTCATTCATTAAAAGGTGGATCAGCTTATTATGATAAAGCAAAAAGTATTGTAACCATGATGCAAAATTATGAAGAGGATGGATGGAAGCCTTTTGAAAAAAATTTAAAAAATAGATATTGGTTGATTGATAATATTACAAATGCTAGATCAGATAATTTCAGAACAGTGCTGTACAATTACCATCGTAAAGGGTTAGATAATATGTATCAAAGTGCCGATAACGGACGTGGAGCCATTACCAATGCTTTAAAATTAATTGAAAAATTGTATGATGAAAACCCGAACGGTGTTTGGTTAATTGCATTTTTTGCAGCAAAAAGCGAAGAGCTTTCAAATATTTATACACAAGGTTCGCCGCAAGAAAAAATGCAAATGAGTATGTTGTTGAATAAATGCGACCCTGTGAACGGCAAGAAATATCAAAAAATATTGAATAACAAATAAGTGTATCATTTAATCAACCCTAATCCTTCTTTTGCTGATTTATCACCAGGTGAAAGCAACAGCACTTTATTGAATAATGTTTTTGCATCAGCATATTTTCCTAATTGATAATTCGTCCAGGCATACATCAATAATCCATCGTAACTAAATGGATACATATTCACTAATTTTTCGTAATATTTATAAGCCGCATTATAATCTTTATTGGTAAAAGAAATTAAACCCATTCGGTATAAAATAGTGCTGTTTTGTGGGTCAATTTTTAAAATATCAGTATACAATTCAGTAATTTTTTTCCAATTGTTTGTCATAGATAAAGGCAGCGCCAATCCTAATTTTGCTTCTACTGAAAATGGCATCAACTCAATTGCTTTGTTGTAATAATCCGTTGATTCATTATATTTTTTTGCTAAATAATTTAAATAACCTAAGCGTAAATTTAACTCATAACTTTTAGCATTATAAACTGTTTTCAAAACAGAAATGGCTTCGGTATAATTGGTTGCGGTTTCATACGCATAGCTTTTTGAAAATGCATCTTCCAATGTTTGCGCATGAACAAAAATGTTCAACAATAAAATGGATGACAGCGTTAAAAATATTTTTTTCATGGTATAAAAATTTTAGAATAAATAAATTTTGATGCCTGCAAAAACTATATGATTGATGTAATCAAATGCATTTACAGTTTGTACTTTTTGTGTAGTTAAATTATAAAAAGTGGAAGTGGCTCGTTGTTTATTTTCAAATTGATAATCAGCATAAACCGAAACTGTTTTATAAATATTCCATTGCAAATGAGCCCCCAATCGCTGTTTGGTAACATCAATACTATTGTTGGCAATTAATCCATTCAATTCATTATTGTTAATAGAATTGGGTAAAATATAAAATGCTTGTATTTCAAATTGCTTTATCGGTTTATAATTAATTTGAAATCGTGGGATGAAATTTTGCCAAGTTGCTGATGAATCTTTTGTAATAATTCTGGTTTGATTTCTTTTTAATTTTTCAATAGTTTGAATTGTAAATGTTTTTGATTGATTTAAAGCAGATAAAGTAACACCAATTGTTAAATTATTATTGTTGAGTGGAAAAGCATAAACAAACAAACTATTTTGAATTTGTGTGCCTGAATTAAAATTCGAAAATGAAAAATTATAACCTACTTCAATTTTTTTTGTTGCCTTTGAAATTAAAATTCCAGCCAACATTGAACTAGTACTATCCAACATAGCTAAACTACCAGTATTAGGCGGAGTAGGCGTTACAGGCAATACATTTGTTTTGATATAATGAAAAGCTGGCATTATTTGCCAACCTTTTTTTAAAGGCAAATGTGCCGAAACATAATATTGATGTTGACGAATGGAAGACGAATAAGCATCTTGCTGTAACCCAGAATATTGATGAAATAAAGACAAACCCGGCGCAACATAATGCCCGATTGATGCTGATGTAAAATTCAAATCACGTAATGATTGAGATACATTGGTATGCTTTACACCTGCTGTCATTTGAATATTTTTAATTATAGGTACACGATAATCATGGATTCTTGTTTTTTGTTCAGATGAAAATTTTTTGTAGGTCAATGAAGCTCTGTCAAACTCTTGATTTTCGATATAGCAAAAATATAAATATTCTAAAGCTTCTGTTCCTTGAGGATATAGCTTCAATGCTTTTTCATATTCATTAGCCGAAGCCCTGTATTGTTTTTTCATGTAATAAGCATAGCCCAGTCTGCATCGTAAATAATAAAAATCAATGTGGTGCTTTGTAGCATTTTTGCCATACTTCAATACCGCATCCCAATCACCATTTAAATATTTTTTATAGGTTAATGTATCTAAATGACCAGCCGTCATGCGCTTTTGAGCATGTGCTGCAAAATTCAGTAAAATTATTATCACCCCTAAAATCAACTTTTTATACATGTAGCAATGATTGTTTTTTGTTGATGCTGTATAGTAAATTTCTCAATTCCATTCTGACTAATTTCAATTGTATAATTTGTATGCTTTAAAATTTTTGAACCAATTTTTACTTCGGTTTTTGTTTGAATGGAAATTTGTTTTGGAAAATGTACATCATCAATTTGAGTAAACTTTTGTTGGAATGTTGGTTTTAAAAAAAGTTTAAACGGAGCTAAAAAATCTTGCAAAATTTTTATGCTGCCGCTATACATATTTTCAATTGGCAATACATCTTCCAACATTACATCTTCATAATATCCTAACAAAATTTTATGAGCGCCCATAAAAAATTGATGTAATAAAGATTCAGTATCACCCACAAATTCAGTGAAATAAAATAAAGTGTAATTATTTACGTAATAGGCTATACTATTGGTGTTGTGACAATAAATATATGTTTGATTCAAGGCATTTGTAAAAAATTCCCATCGGATTATTTCATTTTTATTTCCATCTGTCATCACTTCAAAAGTGATGGTTTTGCCAGGTGTAAAATAAAATGCCTGACCCAAAATTGGTGTTAGTTGCACACCACTTATTGCTGCATTTTGTTTTGGATAATTAAATGAATTAAATTGCTTTTTGCCTTGTGTTGAATAATTGATATAATAACTCAATGGATATTGAATTGTTTTTGAACCAATATAAGGTGTAGCTTGTAACTGAAAGTGGATATGGGGTTCAGGCGAACGACCACTATTACCACAAGTTGCTAAAATAGTTCCTGCATACACATACTGACCTTCATAAACTTTAAAACTTTCTTTTTTTAAATGACTAATTTTTGAATACAATGTTTCAGTATGTTTGATGATAATGGTATTGCCCCAATTGTTCATCATATCCACTTCACCAATTTCATTATCATCAATTCCATCAATAATTTGATACACATAGCCAGCCGCAGGAGCTACTACAGGTACGTTATAACAATAAAAATCTGTCAATGATTTCCCGGGCAACTTAAATGTTTTTCGGGTATCATCAGTAATTACAAAATCCCAAGCAAACTTGTAATCATCTTGATGCGTAATAGTTCCATTGTGCCCTTGCGACACATACCATTCACCATAAAATGGTGGATTGATGAGCACATAAGTATTTTTACTATATCGCTCCAAATTATTTTTATGTTGATACAGATTTTTTTCAGGTGAATAGGTTTGATGAAGTACTAATTCTAATCCGTTGGAAATAGTTCTGTTTTTTAATGTTAATAAGGTTATTAAAATGAAAATAGCGGAAGGCAAACTGAATAACGGCAATTGTAGCGTTAGCAATAATTTCATCAATGCAATTTGTAAAATCACAATGATGATGCAACTGCAAGCCGCTAATAAATAACTTTTTCGGGATGGAATTAAATAAAAACCACCTAATGAAATGGCGGCTAAAATATAGTTGAAACCGATGTATCCGTAGGTGAGATAATTTACATTTCCTAAAACATAATTGGAGAAGAAAAACCCCGTTGCATAGCCAATTACAGATAGAGTAAAAGCAATTCGGGAATAATAAAAAAGCCCGATGGCAATTAATACGCCTGCAATAATATTATGCTGCAAGTAAATAGCAGCTAACGATTTAAAATACGATTCAACAAAAATGGAAAGTTGCAAACTATTCAATGATTCATACACATTCACTAATTTATTTCCGCCAATGGAATACAATTCATTATAGAAATACAAATTGGTTTTATCAATTTCTAAAATTTCAAAACTTCGGTTACAGAAAAGAAAAATCCAGTAAGTGGTGATAAATGGCAAACTCAAAAAGGGCAATGTATATTTACTCAGCACCACATAATAAGTTTTGGAAAGTAGAACTGCCAGCGCTGAAAAAATAAATAAGAGTATAAAAAAACTTCCACTGAATTGATATTGTAAACCCATTACTAATCCTATCATCAAGCTATTAAAAATAAGTGTGCCTGATGTGATTAAAGCTTTATCAAAGCTTATCCATTTTGCAAAACCATACGCTACTATTAAACTTATCAAACCGCTCAAACCAGCGCTGGGATTAATAAACGTAGCCACAATAATAAAATAAGCAAATATTCTATTATCTGAAAAAAACATTTGCGAATAGCTGTTTATCACACTATTCAAAAGTTCTTTTGCTATATGGTTTATTCGGTTCAAGGTTTTATTTTTAATACAATTTTTTTTACCACAGAGGTACAGAGGCACAAAGTTTATTTTTCTCTGTTCCTCTGTTTCTCTGTGGTTAATTTTTTTTTCACCACAGAGGTACAATGACACAGAGTTTATTTTCTAAATTCTCACTTCACAATTCTCATTTCTT
>JBEANU010000061.1:0-3712 GCA_041165265.1 Bacteroidota bacterium
TGACTGAAAATAAAGAGCAGTTGGTGGTTTATCCGAATCCTGCGGAGCAGTATGTAGTAGTAAGTAGTGCGTATTCAGTTAATACAATGTCGTTAATAAATGTATTGGGTCAAAAACAAAATTGTTCAATTTCTCAATACTCATTACACAATACTTATAACTACAAACTAAATACTGAAAACTTGCCTTCAGGCATTTACTTCATCAAAGCAACCGACTCAAACGGCAATCAACTCAATGGAAAATTTGTAAAACAATAATTGATTATATAGTATTAGATGTTTGATAGTGCCTTGTGCCTTTCTATTGTTATCAAAACAAAACACAATTTTGCTGAGTGGGTTTAAGTTTCTTAAAATTTAAGATAATACCAAAGTAAATAATTCATTAGTCAAGTCAATTTGGTATTATGCCGATGTAGTAAATGGTGGTTCAATTTTGTAGGACTTATACATATACACTATCGGTATAATTTTAACTTTAAAAATTAATTTGGTATCAAACAAAAAAAATCAAAAATGCTGACTTACATTTGCAGCGGCAAGTCCTATACGACCAGCTCCTGTCGACTCCCCCAGGATCGGAAGGTAGCAAGGGTAGATGGTTGTAGCGGTGCGATGTAGGTAACTTGCCATTTTTTTTATTGAATATTTGTTCATTGGTTTATTTAATATTTTAGAAAAGTAAACGTAAATGACGCCCCACTTCAAAGTATTTTGTTTTTAATATTCAATCACAAAATATTAAACTTTACAATATTTATGAACGCAGAAACTTTAAAACTTCGATTGAAGCAATTCGCATATAGATGTACCAAAGTTTGCCAAATTCTACCCAAAGAATATTTAAGCGAAGTAATTTCAAAACAACTTATTCGTTCAGCATTTTCAACGGCAGCTAATTACAGAGCAGCTTGTATAGCACAATCAAAAAAAGCATTTACTGCAAAATTGAGTATTGCTTTAGAAGAAATAGATGAATCATTGTTTTGGTTAAAAGTAATTACTGATTTAGAATTGGTGGAAAAGAAAAAATTAACTTTATTAAACCAAGAGGCTTTGGAGTTGGTAAAAATTTTATCTTCGGCACGTAAAACAGCACAAAAGAAAAATGAAAATTGATTTATTATGGCTTTAATTAATTTAAAACTAATTCAATGTTCAATGAATCAATAATCAAATTTTCAATTGCATTTTTGTATTTCAATATTCAATTTTCAATAAACAAATTATAAATAATTATGAAGTTTTTCATCGATACAGCAAACCTTGACCAAATAAAAGAAGCACACGATTTAGGTATTTTAGATGGTGTAACTACCAACCCGTCATTAATGGCAAAAGAAGGTATCACTGGTGAAGAAGCCGTGAATGCTCATTATGTAAAAATATGCAAAATGGTTCACGGACCTGTAAGTGCTGAAGTGATTGCTACTGATTATGAAGGGATGATAAAAGAAGGAAAAGCATTAGCAAAATTGAATGAACATATTGTAGTTAAAGTACCTATGATTAAAGATGGTATTAAAGCCATCAAATATTTTTCATCACAAGGCATCAAAACTAATTGCACATTGGTATTCAGTGCTGGGCAAGCAATATTGGCTGCAAAAGCAGGAGCAACTTATTTATCACCATTCATTGGTAGAATTGATGACATGAATTGGGATGGCGTACAATTAATTCAAGAAATTGGCCACATATATGGCATTTACCAATTTGAAACTCAAATTTTAGCAGCATCAGTTCGTAGCCCTTTGCATATTGTAAAATGTGCTCAATCAGGTGCTCATGTTATTACTGCGCCACTTTCAGCTATTACAGGTTTATTAAAACATCCATTAACTGATATCGGTTTAGCACAGTTTTTAGCTGACCATGCGAAAGCTGCGGCGACGAAAAAGTAATTTCATTTTGGTTATTGAGTTAATGGGTTATTGAGTTAATGGGTAAAGAAATTGTATTCCTTAATAACTCAATAACGAATAACATAGTAACTGTTTTCAAAACAATCATCAATCAAAAATCAACCAATCAAAAATGATAACGCCACCAGCATCAGTAAAAATATTCGCCGCTACCAATTCAAGTTATATCACTAATGATATTGTTCGTGAATTAAATTTGCCATTATCAAAAATTAATATTCAAAAATTTTCAGATGGTGAAATTCAGCCTGAAATTCAAGAATCAGTTCGTGGCGATTATGTTTTTGTGGTAGCAAGTACCAATATGCCTGCTGAAAATTTAATGGAATTATTATTAGTGATTGATGCCGCCAAACGTGCATCAGCAAAGTATATTACGGCAGTAATTCCTTATTTTGGTTTTGCAAGGCAAGATAGAAAAGATAGACCAAGGGTTTCATTGGGTGCAAAATTAATTGCTAATTTAATTGTAGCATCGGGTGCAAACCGAGTGATGACAATGGATTTGCATGCACCACAAATTCAAGGTTTTTTTGATATTCCGATGGACCATTTAGATTCATCTTATGTATTTATTCCTTATTTAAAATCACTAGGGTTAGATGATAATATTTGTTTTGCTTCACCTGATGTAGGCAGTACCAACCGTGCAAGAGGCTATGCAAAACACTTTAATGGTGAAATGGTAATTTGTGATAAACAACGCAAACGTGCTAATGAAGTAGCTGCCATGACTGTAATTGGTGATGTTACAGGAAAAGATATTATTTTGGTAGATGATATTATTGATACAGCCGGAACATTAACCAGCGCCGCAAAATTGTTAATGGAAAAAGGCGCAAAAAGTGTTCGTGCCGTTTGTACCCATCCTGTACTTTCAGGTGCTGCCATTGAACGTGTTGAAAATTCAGTGCTTACTGAATTGGTAGTTTGTGATACCATACCTTATTCAAGAAAAAGTGATAAAATAAAACGCTTAGAAGTAGCACCATTATTTGCAACTGCCATTAGAAATGCAGTTGAAAATAAATCAATCAATAGTTTATTTATTAGATAATACCAATTCCAACTACAAAATACTCCAAAGAATATTTTGTAGTTGTGAAGTGTTACATGCCGATGCAGTTTGAAAATAATACAAATGAATGCAACGAAATTTAGGCTATATTGAAAATGCAATCGGTATAAACGGTTTTTAATTAAAAATAAAAAAGGAGGCTAAGTGTAGCCTCCTTTTTTTTATTTGGATAAAAAGTTGAATTATTGTTTCACAATTTTTTGATGATATAAAATTGTTTTTTCATTACTAACTTTTACAATATAATTGCCTTGTGTTAAATTTGATAAATCAATGTTAGCAGCATTGCTACCAGCTGAAATTGTTGATGAATAAACATTTCTACCTAATAAATCATACAATGAAATAGTTGTAGTTTCAGTCACTGAATTTTCAAACTTTACTTTAACAAAATTATTAGCTGGGTTAGGTGATACAATGATGGAATTATTATTGGCATCAATTGAATAAATACCTGTAGGGGCTAATTTAATTTCAATTGTAAATTGTCCTTTTGGGGTAGCAGGTTTATTTTGGGATGCTCCATATCCATCAATCATAATATAGTAGGTAGTACCTTTGTTTAATTTTATTGTATCATCAGCGGTAGTTCCTACATCGCAACCTTCATAGCATCCTTTACCAGTTGACCCAAGAGAGTTCGTATCACATGACGATGCTGAGAATACACCTACATGCAAATGAATACCACCTGTGGCAGGTGAAGT
>JBEANU010000062.1:0-4528 GCA_041165265.1 Bacteroidota bacterium
ACATTAAAATGAATTTACATACATTAAAACCTGCAGAAGGAGCAACACATAGAGAAAAAAGAATAGGTAGAGGTGAAGGAAGTGGGCATGGTGGAACTGCTACAGCAGGGAATAAGGGAGCTCAATCACGTGCTGGTTATAACGTTAAAAGAGGGCATGAAGGTGGTCAAACCCCTTTACAAAGACGTACTCCTAAACGTGGTTTTAAAAATTTGAATAGAGTGGAATTTAGAGTGTTCAATTTAAGCACTTTAACTGATATTTCTGTTAAATTTAAATCTACCGATATATCATTAGATTTTTTAGTTAAAAATAAATTAGCTAGTAAAAATGATAAAATTAAAATATTAGGGCATGGTGAGTTGAATAGCGTTGTAAACGTAAAGGCTCATGCATATAGCGAAAAAGCAAAACTAACCATTGAAGCTAAAGGCGGAAAAGCTGAAACTATCTAAAATTATCCATGAAAAGATTAATAGAAACCATAAAAAATATTTGGTCAATTGAAGAACTAAGAGGAAGAATCATCACTACTTTATTGTTAGTGTTGATTTTTCGGTTTGGTACTTATTTAGTGTTACCAGGTATTGATCCTGCAGCACTCACTAAATTTTCTGATAAAGGCTCAAGCGGACTTTTAGGATTATTTAATTTATTTGTTGGCGGATCATTTGCCCGTGCTTCAATTTTTGCCTTAGGTATTATGCCTTACATAAGTGCGTCAATTGCAGTTCAATTACTAAGTATGGCAATACCATCTTTTCAAAAAATGCAACGTGAAGGCGAAAGTGGGAGAAGAAAAATAAATCAATATACTAGAATTTTTACCATTATCATTACATTATTTCAATCAGTTGCTTATGTAACGTATTTAAATTCTCAAGTACCTGAAGGTGGTATTTTAATTAATCCAACATTGTTTAGAATCTCAACCATGGTATTGTTAACTGCTGGTACAATGTTTTGTTTGTGGATGGGTGAAAAAATTACAGATAAGGGTATAGGAAATGGAGTAAGTTTATTGATTATGATAGGTATCATGGCACGTTTTCCTGGCGCTTTATTATCAGAATTTCAAGGTAGGATTGCTGCTGGCGGAGGAGGAATGATAACCTTTCTAGTTGAAATACTATTTTTGGTATCTATTATTTTCTTTATTGTATTATTAGTGCAAGGTACACGAAAAATTCCTATTCAATATGCTAAAAGAATTATTGGTAATAAACAATATGGCGGAGTACGTCAGTACCTACCATTAAAAGTAAATGCAGCTGGTGTTATGCCGATAATTTTTGCACAAGCAATTATGTTTGTACCAGCGTTAGTGCTTCAAGCTTTTCCAAAAACAGATAGTGGGTTCTTATATGATTTAGCTCAATATACCTCAATTTCACACAGTTTATTATTCGGTTTTTTGGTTGTAATCTTCACTTACTTTTATACAGCTTTAATTGTTAATCCTCAAATGATGGCTGATGAAATGAAGAAAAATGGGGGGTTTATTCCTGGTGTAAAACCTGGAAAGAGTACAGCAAATTATATTGATACAATCATGAGCAGAATAACTTTACCTGGTTCAATATTTTTAGCATTTGTAGCAATTTTGCCTGCGTTTGCTGGTTTAATTAAAATAAATAGTCAGTTTGCTAGTTTTTTTGGAGGTACTTCAATTTTAATTATGGTAGGCACTATTTTAGATACCTTACAACAAGTTGAAAGTCATTTATTGATGAGGCATTATGATGGTTTAATGAAAACAGGTAGAATTAAGGGCAGAACTCCTGCTAATGCAGCAATTTCAGTTCCGCAAGGATAAAAAATATAATGGCTGAGAAAATCATCTATAAAACGTCAGAAGAGGTTGAGTTAATTAGGAAAAGTTCAATCTTGGTGTCAGATACTTTAGCACATGTTGCAAAAATTCTTCAACCAGGTTTATCAACTGAAAAAATTGATACTGAAATTAATAATTTTATTTGTAGCTTTGCCGGCTATCCAGTTTTTAAGGGGTATCATGGTTTTCCAGCAGCGGCTTGTATTAGTATAAATGAAGAAGTTGTTCATGGTTTACCAGGTAAAAGAGTATTAAAGGATGGGGATATTATTTCAGTAGATGTTGGTGTTCTTTTAAATGGATTTATAGGAGATTCAGCCTATACTTTTGCTGTTGGAGAAGTAGATATAAAAGTTCTGGATCTTCTGCGTACAACAAAGCAAAGTTTATATAAGGGAATAGAGGCCGCTAAAGTAAACAATAGAATTGGTGATATTAGTTATGCAATACAAGAGCATTGTTTAGCTAAAGGATATGGAATTGTAACTGAGTTGGTTGGTCATGGAGTAGGAAAGGATTTGCATGAAGAACCACAAGTACCGAATGTTGGAAAAAAAGGAATTGGTAAAAAAATACAAGAAGGATTGGTGATAGCAATTGAGCCAATGATTAATTTAGGGAAAAAAGAGGTGAAAGTTTTAAGTGATGATTGGACATATGTTACTAAAGACGGAAAACCTTCAGCGCATTATGAACACACTATTGCAATAAGAAAAGATGGACCTGATATTTTAAGTTCATTTGATATAATAGAAAAGGAAGAAAAATTGAACATAAACCTTAATACAGGTTATTATTAATAAATGGCAAAACAAGATGTAATTAAGCAGGATGGTGTTATTGAAGACGCAAACAGCAATGCAATGTTTCGTGTACGGTTAGAGAACGGACATTCTGTGTTGGCTACCATTTCAGGTAAAATGCGAATGAATTATATTAGAATTTTACCCGGAGATAAAGTACAAATTGAAATGTCGCCTTATGATTTAACAAGAGGTAGAATTATTTTCAGATATAAATAAAAAATTAACTAAATACAAAAATGAGAGTTAGAGCATCCATCAAAAAAAGAAGCGAAGATTGCAAAATTGTTCGTAGAAAAGGAAGATTATATATCATCAACAAAAAAAATCCACGATTTAAACAACGTCAAGGATAATTTAAATTAGCTTAAAATGCTAGTATTAAGATCATTAATAATAACGATTAACAAATAACAATAGATAAAACATGGCTCGTATAGCAGGTGTAGATTTACCAAAAAATAAAATCGGTGAAGTAGGTTTGGGATATTTATTTGGAGTAGGTAGAAGTGGTGCAAAGAAAATTTTAAACCAAGCAGGAATCGACACTCAAAAGAAAGTGAAAGATTGGGACGATGAGGAATTAAATAAACTTCGTACCATTATTACTAATGAGTGGAAAGTAGAAGGCGCACTACGTTCTGAAATTCAATTAAACATTAAACGTTTAATGGATATCGGATCTTTTCGTGGTGTTCGTCATCGTAAAGGTTTACCATTACGTGGTCAAAGAACTAGAACTAATAGCCGTACAAGAAAGGGTAAGCGTAAAACAGTTGCTGGTAAAAAGAAAGCACCAACTAAATAAAATAATTGATTGGCTGTATGATATTATTATACAGCGATTAGAGTTCACAATAATTTAATTGACTGAATAATTTAGTTTATTCAAAAATCAAAAAACATGGCAAAACAATCTGCTGGCTCAGGGGCTGGTAAAAAAGTAGTAAAAAAGAAAAATGTTAAGGCTGAACCGGATGGAGTAGCTCATATCCAAGCCTCATTTAATAACATTATTATCTCATTAACCAATAAAGCAGGTCAAGTAGTATCTTGGTCATCAGCTGGTAAAATGGGTTTTAAAGGGTCTAAAAAGAACACACCATATGCTGCCCAGATGGCTGCATCTGATTGCGCAAAAGTAGCATTTGATGCTGGTATGCGAAGATGTGAAGTAATGGTTAAAGGGCCGGGTGCAGGTAGAGAAAGTGCTATTCGTGCAATTAGCCAATCAGGTATTGAAGTGAGTATAATTAGAGATATTACACCTATGCCACACAATGGTTGTCGTCCTCCAAAAGGTAGAAGAGTATAAGATAATTAATGATTAGTTATTTTAATCATTAACAATTTTGGCTTACAACTCAAAAAAAATAATATTCAAAAAGTAAATAAATATTCAATAAAAAATGGCTAGATATACAGGACCTAGTTCGAAAATAGCAAGAAATTTTGGTGAACCAATTTTTGGACCAGATAAGGCTTTAGATAAAAAAAATTACCCTAGTGGTATGCATGGAATCATGCGTAAAAAGAAGCAACAAAGTGAATATGCAATTCAGTTAAAGGAAAAGCAAAAAGCAAAATATACTTATGGTATTTTGGAAAGACAATTCAGAAAAATATTTGTTGAAGCTACTAGGAAACATGGAGTAACCGGTGAAAACTTGTTAAAGTTATTAGAAGCAAGATTAGATAACACCGTATTCAGACTAGGTATTGCTCCTACTCGTAGAGCTGCTCGTCAGTTAGTTTCGCATAAACATATCACAGTTAATGGTCACTTGATGAGTTCGCCTTCAATGACTTTGAAAGTAGGCGATAAAATAGGTATAGTTGAATCATCAAAAGATTTAGAAGTTATTAAGCGCTCAATAGCAGGTAAGGGTAG
>JBEANU010000063.1:0-2582 GCA_041165265.1 Bacteroidota bacterium
CAATAACCTTGTTGTGATTTGCTTTCAATTTGTGTTCTTTGATAAATCTTATTCAACAGTTAGAAATATTTACTGATGATGAACCCTGTTGTGATTTGCTTTCAATTTGTGTTCTTTGATAAATCTTATTCAACAGCTATACTGAAAAGCCTTTATTTTATTGACTTTTTTGTTGTTTAACAGATTAAAAAATCAAAGAATTTTATCAAGAACTTGTTTAGGAATGTGAGTTTTTGCATTCCTAATTTTACAATCCTCCTTCAATTTTTATTATTGCTGGAGGATTTTTTTTCTTATGAATTTCATTTAACCGCAAAGTGCGCAAAGTGAAGAAACGCAAAGCATACAAAGTTTTTTTATACTACATGTTTTACAGATTGATGCAAATGGTTTTCACTTGCAACACTATGTTTTCTGTTGTCTTTCAATCTCCTATTTTTATGAAATCCATATTGCTACATGTTTAATTGTATTCAATTGGCATATTAGCACTTCATCAAAATATTACAATAGAACTTTTTCGTAATTCACAATTTCCTCTCCTTTTGGAGAGGAATACAAGGTGAGGTTAGCTAAAAAACAGAATTACGAAATAGTTCTATTGTTTTTAAAACATTTCCAATTGCTGTGGCACACTGGGGTTGTCTTGTATTTTTTTTCCGTAAAAAATTTCAATATCACCAAATTGCTTATCGGTAATTGATAATATACCTACATGCCCTTTTTCGGGCAACATTCCCTTGGTTCGTTTTATATGTACTTGTGCATTTTCAGCACTGGCGCAATGCCTTAAATAAATGCTGAATTGAAACATCTGAAAGCCATCTTTCATAATGTTTTTTCGAAACTTAGCTGCAATCTTTCGTTCGCCTGCTGTTTCGGTTGGTAAATCAAAAAACACAAGTACCCACATAATTCTGTAAGCGTTTAGTCGGTCATTAGTCATTATTCAATTATCATTAGTGAACAACAAATACAATGGAACGCTGATTGCCGCTGATTTTTATGATGATGAAAATAGGGGGCTAAAGCCCTTTGTGTTGTTTGTTTTTAGTAACCCCGTGCTTAAGCACGGGGTTACGGAATACAGAATAATTAAGGGCTTTAGCCCCATTTGCATTTTACAACATCATCATTATCATAAAAATCAGCGTTCAATTCTTCTACAATTCAGGATAAATCAATTTTCGGCTTTCACCACTATAACATTTGGCTAATGATGCTGTGGTGCGTTGTGTAGCAATCATTAGCGGACTCTTTTCTTCATCAATCATTACATCCATAGATGGTATTTGCAATAATCTTGCTTTCAGTTCTTTGGTCAATATTGCAATGTTTGATGTTTCATCAATAATTTGCCTAACCAATAAATCTACATAAGGTCGGTAGGGTTCCATGATGTCATCAGCCAAAGCATACGCATTGTATTTATTGTGATGAAAAATGCCCAACGTAGGCAACATGCCACTACCAACCAAACTTCGGGCAACAATACCTCTTAATATGGCATAGCCATAATTCAATAAATTATTAGGTGCTGCACCTTCTCGGTGGCGTACAAAATGCCAAGCATCGGGGAATAATACTTTCCAATAAAATGCGGCGGCTTGTGCTTCATAATTATCACTATCACCGCTTTTCACAGCTTTCGATAATTCCATCATTCGCCCACAATTAATATCAAAGTGTTTAAGCACTGCTGCTTGATTAGCAATTTTATATTGCACGGTTTGTTGCCACAATTGTTTTTTGAGTGGGATAGATGCATCTTGTTGATATTTAAATCGTTCGGCTTGTGTGCTGTTGCCATCTAAGTTTAAGAGCATACCCGTAGGCATGTGTTTTTCATTACAAGTAATCAATGCTGCATTATTTTCCAACAATTTTTCCATCAACCTATGGCTTAAGGTGATTTGTTCGTGGTCTAAAACTATTACCCCAATATCTTCAATCGGTACTGTTTTATCAGCCATATCTTCCTGCCCCTTTACATGATTGTAACAAATCACCAATTGCTCATTGGTAGTTTTTAAATGACAAGGATTGCCGATAAAGATGGAGCGTTTAATCATGCAAAAATTGTTTTGTTAGGGGTTATGAAAAATGTTGTAACCTTTTTTGAGCCGCTTTTATAGCCTTCTTTAATTTTGATTCAATGGCTTTTAATTCAGGAAGTTTGGTGAAATAGTGTGCAATTTTAATGCGATGATTTCCTTCCAACATTAGTTCAATTATTTTATCATTTCCATTTTCAGTGCAAAGCAATAAACCTATAGGAGGGTTTTCATTTTTTCGCATTTCATATTTTTCTAACCATTTTAAATACAGCTCCATCTGCGATTTATATTGCGGTTTAAATTTTCCTAATTTTAATTCAATTACTACCAATCTATTTAACCCCCGATGGTAAAACAATAAATCAATGTAGTAATCTTCACTATCAATTTGAATACGTTTTTGTCGGGAAAGAAAAGCAAAATCACTACCAATTTCACTGATGAAACTCTGTAATTCAGCAAGTATAGCAGTCTCTAAATCTTTTTCACTATAAGCATCTTTTAAATCTAAAAAATCTAATAAAT
>JBEANU010000064.1:0-3517 GCA_041165265.1 Bacteroidota bacterium
CTTCGGCACCATACATTTCGCAATCTTTAGCAAACTGAATTACATTAGGCAAATTGCCACCTCTTGCATTGCGCAGCGTAGCTACTTTATTAATATTTACTGAAAGTTTTGTTGGCAAAGCTTGTATTATTTTTTAACGCAGAACAACATATTGCTTTCGTTCAATTTCCATTTGTAACCTGTACCAAACGGAATGGCTTTAATGGTGGTATCTTTTTGATAAACAGATAATCTATCATTTTCATGTATGTAAGGAAAATCTTTAGTTGGGCCATTATATTTTCCATAATAAGTTAAAGTCCATTTGCCATCATTCACTGCTTTTAATGGTAAGCCACTATCATCATTTAATATTACTGAGCTTTTATCTAACACTAAATTTTTCATGGTACTGAAAGTTGGTGTATGTAACAAATAAGAAGCTGCTTTTAAAAATGTATTTGTTTGATTGAAATTCTTTTTTACAAAATTCACATAGCCAGTATTACCTGCTGTAATGGCTTTATCTTCAACATCGCCACTGAAATAATACATAGTTGCAGGCTTTTTGGTAGTAGGATTTAAGAATGTAATTTTAACCCCACGAGTATAACCTTTATTGTCTTCTGATTTCATTCCTGATGCAATTACATGTTCAACACCATCTTTATCTAAACCAATAAATTGTTGGTCGATAATTTTACAATCAGTACGAGCTAAGAAAAAATAAATAACTGGTAATACACCAGTAAATTTTGTAGAATAAAAATCTTTACCCATATAGCTGGTAATAAAATAACCACGTTCAATCAATGTTTTTAAGCCTGATTGCATTCCATTTAATCCTTTAGCTAAATCATTTTCAGTTAATTGTTGAGGATGTATTTCATTGCCCACTAATTCTAAACCAGCCAATACATATTTATCACCATTAGGATAAATAGTGTAAATATTTAACCAATCTGGACCGCTAAAAGGATAGAAAACATTTTTTTCTTTATGACGATAAGTACCAAATTCGGTATCATACCATTGGTTCATAATATCTAATCTGCCCGATTTATATTTAGCCCAAATGCTATCTACTTTATGGCTATAATCAACCCATGCTTTCTTTTGCTCACATCCTTCATAACCATTTTTTTCAGGCTGATGCATACCAGCCACATATAATGCTGCTTGATTAAAAGCATTATCATGAAATACATAAGCTGTATCTTTTTTTACAACAGCAGTATCTGTTTTTGGTGTTTGATTACATGAAATTGTTGCTGTGAAAAGTAGGGCAGCAAAAATGTTTAACATTGGTTTCATCTATTTTTGAAATTATTATTTGATAATTATTCGGGATGCGAATTTACAATTTGTATTGAGTTTTTGAGTAATTAAGTTAACTACATTTTTATTAATCAATTTTGCCAAAAAGGGCTTTTAATCCTTCCGCATCTTGTGCTTTCATTTTTCCTGCTAGTACCAATCTTACTTCACGTCTTCGCATGGCACTTTCATACAATCTTTGCTCATCTTCGGTTTCAGGAATAGCAGCTGGTACTTCAATTGGTGATCCATTTTCATCTAAAGCCACAAAAGTGTAAAAAGCCTCATTGCTTTTTACTTTTTTACCTTGTCGTAAAGTTTCAGCATATACAATCATGTGTACTTCCATTGATGTTTTAAATGCTCGTGAAACTTTGGCTTCAATGGTAATTACACTTCCTAATTTAATGGGCTGTTGAAATGATACATTATCTACCGATGCTGTAACCACCTGCGATTTAGCATGTTTGGCAGCGCTTAATGCTGAAGCAATATCCATCCAATACAATAATCTACCCCCCATTAAATTACCTAATAAATTACTATCGTTAGGTAAAACCAATTCTGTCATTATCGTTAATGAATCAGTGCATTTTTTTGATTCCATAAAATTATTTTGAGCGGCAAATATAGCTGATATTACAGCCCTAAATTAGTTTACATCAATAAATAAATGCTAAAAAAAAATATAAATAATACCACATTTTTTTTGAAACTTGCAGCATAAAAATGGAAGCACACACAATAATTTTTTTTAGTGTTGGAATAGTTGCCATAGGTTTTCTTGTTTACGCATTTTCATTATTTGTGAAACGATTAGGCTTATTGGGCGGCGATTTTAAACTTTTGGCTGATAATTATCGAATTATTATGCCCATGGTAACGATGCTTATTTTTGCAGTAATGATGGCACTATTACTTTATATTTATCAATCTATTTATCACGATTTATTTAATTTTTAAAATATAAAATAAGCTAGTTGCAAGCCTCATCATTTTGTATAACTTTGCCACTCAAAAAAATTTTATCTTATTTTGATAAAATTTATTTTTCAAAATTAATTTTAAATCAATTATAAAATAACAAACTCAATATGTCAGTTTTAGTAAATAAAAATTCAAAAATAATTGTTCAGGGTTTTACTGGTAAAGAAGGTAGCTTTCATGCGGAACAAATGATTGCTTATGGTACAAATGTAGTTGGTGGTGTTACACCTGGCAAAGGCGGAACAACTCATTTAGATAAGCCAGTTTTTAATACTGTAGCTGATGCTGTAAAAGGTGCTGGCGCAAATGTGTCAATTATTTTTGTACCTCCAGCATTTGCTGCTGATGGCATTATGGAAGCTGCTGATGCTGGTATTGAATTAATAATTTGTATTACTGAAGGCATACCTGTGCAAGATATGGTGAAAGCAAAAAATTATTTAGTGGGCAAAAAAGCTAGATTGATAGGGCCAAATTGTCCAGGTGTAATCACTACAGATGAAGCAAAGGTTGGCATCATGCCAGGATTTATTTTCAAAAAAGGTAATATTGGTATTGTTTCAAAAAGTGGTACTTTAACTTATGAAGCCGCTGACCAAGTAGCTAAGGCTGGGCTTGGAGTTACTACTGCTATTGGTATTGGCGGTGATCCAATTATTGGAACTACAACTAAAGAAGCTGTTGAATTATTAATGAACGACCCTGAAACTAAAGGAATAATAATGATTGGTGAAATTGGCGGTGGTATGGAAGCTGAAGCTGCCAGATGGATTAAAGCTAATGGCACAAAACCAGTTGTTGGCTTTATTGCTGGTCAAACAGCGCCTCCGGGGCGTAGAATGGGGCATGCAGGTGCAATTGTTGGTGGTGCTGATGATACTGCGGCTGCCAAAATGAAAATCATGAGAGAATGTGGAATTACAGTAGTTGATAGCCCAGCTGATATTGGTAAAACAATGGCAAAGGCACTAGGTAAATAATATCTATTAAAAATAAATTAAAAGGCTGTTACATGAAAATGATAACAGCCTTTTTTATAGCAATAAAAAAGCCGCTTCAATATGTTGAAGCGGCTTCCTTTTTTATTTAGTCGTCCCTCAAAAAGTTATCTTACGCTAAATTGCCATCAAAACAAAAATTTAGAAAATCAAGAATCGATTTTGTGCGGTGGCTTTGTGTTAGCGAAATCGAATTTTGTTAATACCTTGTAATTCAATTCCAATAAGCATTTCAA
>JBEANU010000065.1:0-5553 GCA_041165265.1 Bacteroidota bacterium
TCACATCATCTAATTGTTCTATAAATTATATATTAATTTTCTATGTGTCTATGTGGTTAATAAAATTTCAAAAAAAAAATTATTTTTTCATCGTTCTACCTTTCCAATCAAATGTTTTTAATTGACCTAACAAGCCCACTGAAACGATGTAAACAATATGAACAAACTGTGCAGGAATAAATATTTTCATCAATTCAATTTGATTAAAATATTTTGAAGTGGCTCTTAAAAATAAATATTCAACTATGCATTTGCTGATAAACTGAATGGCAAAAACCATCCACAATTGATGAAAAATAATTCCTACAAAAAGATTAAACACAATGGAAACATTGAATAAATAAGCCATTACAAGAATTGCAGTAATTCGCTTATCTGAATAAGATGTGCTTTTACTTGTCCAACGCAAACGCTGATGTAAAAATTCACTCAATGTTTCTTTTGGATGCGTTGAAACACAAACTTCATTATTTTTTATAAATGAAATTTGATTAGGAAATCGCTCCGCAATTTTATGCATCAAAAACATATCATCGCCGCTGCTAATATTATCATTTCCTTTAAAACCATTCACAGCAATAAAGGCTTCTTTTTCATAACATAAATTTGCGCCATTGCACATATTGTAAAATCCTTTTTTGATAGATGCGCCTGTAATGCCCATTAAACCTATAAAATCTAAAGCTTGAAATTGCTGAAAGAATGAATTATCATAATAAAATTTAACAGGCGCTGCTATCATTTTATGATTAGTTTTTTCATAATGCGATACAATATTTCGTAACCAATTTTTGTGTAATCTGCAATCAGCATCAGTAGTTATAATCAATTTGCCTGTAGTTTTTTGCATAGCAAAATCAATTGCTTTTTTCTTGTAAGCTTGTTCTATTTTGCCTGCATCAGATAATTTTAATAACTGAAATTTTACTTTTGATTGTTGTTGTAAAAACTGCTCTGTTACTTGATAAGTTGCATCTTCTGAATGATCATCTACCAATATTATTTCAATTAATTCTGATGGAAAATTTTGTGTAATAATATCTTGCAAAACTGATTTAATATTTTTCTCTTCATTTCGAGCAGGAATAATAATTGAAACACTTGTTGAAAATGTAGTATGATTATAATCTACTTCATGCAATTGATGAAAGCCTATTAAATAATAAATCATTAAGCATGCATATAAAAATGCAAGCAGCAATGAACCTATAATAATTATCAAGAAAATTATTTCCAAAATAGTAACAAATTAATGGTTGCGTTTTATTGTAAAAAAAATCAAAACCACATAGGCAAATAGTTTTAATAAGTATTGATTTTTAATTGCACAAGTACATGAGTAACATCTATGTTTAAACTTCATTTTTCTAAATTGTTCTTGCATTAAATCAAGAGATGCATAGAATCTCAATAGCTAATGCTTCGCATTATTACTATGTGGTTTAATATATTATTAATGCTGCACGATTAGTTTTTTATGACAAACCAAATTATCATTTTCTTTTACCGAAATAAAATAAATGCCATTTGATACATTATAAGTTGGTAAGTAAACAAATTGTTGGTCAGCAATAAGTTGCTGTTGAATCATTCTGCCCGTTAAATCTGTTATAATTATTTCAGCATTTTTAAATCCATTCTGTTTATCTATGCTACAAAATAAGTCAGATGGATTTGGAAAAATTTGCAATCCATTTTCATTCAAAATATTTTCAAAACCATTTGGCGCTGGTGGTATATAAGTAGAATCATTTTGCCAACGAACTAAGCTTGTTGTTGGTGCACCAAATAATGCTGCAGTTTGATTAATTTGTAATAATGGGTCGCCTTGCCCAGCCACCAACCACTTGTATTCAATAGTAGTTTGAGGAATTCCTAAATTAATTACAAAAGGCAAGTTGGTGAATGCTGTATCTAATTTTATAGAATCCATATCATGAATTGACGACTTAATTCGCAAGCAATTAAATATACCTTTTGGCGTACGCAAACTTCCCCAACCATCCACTTGATTTACACGATGACGAAATTGCTTAAAGCTTAATAAATTTGGAATGGCTGCAGTTAATTTTGAATCGGTAGAATCCATATTACCGTAGTTCATCGGAAATTTATAAATCACATCATGCGGTGAACAATTAAATGGGGCAGGAAAGCCTGAAATTGTACCGCCATAACCCCAAAAATCATAAGTTGTTGCTGCGTTTTTATACATATTGCAAATATTAGTGATAGCAATGGGTACTAAGCCACCAAAGCTTAAATCGCCTGATCGTTGAGCACAATTATATCCGAAAAAATATAAGCTATAAGCAAATGGCACTTGCGATGTTGTTAAAAAAGTATCCATCACCTGAGCATCAGCAACTAATTGCGAAAAATCCCAATTATAATTAGCACCAGTTGGTTTTGGATCGATGCTATTGATAGCAGTGGTTTGTGATGATAATTGAAAAATATCGCCACCCTTTTGTACATCAGTATTATGGATAGTTATTTGCGAAAATGAATTAAAACTGATGGCAAAAAATAAAGCTGTGTAAAATATTTTTTTCATTTGATTTCTTTTTTCAAAGATTGTGAAAAATGATGATAAAAAAAAGGCTTACCAAATAAATGATAAGCCTTTTCATTCAAAAACTTCTTTGGATTTTTTTTACTACCTTTTTTTAATAGAATGGAAAAATGAATTTACAAAGAAGTTTAAATTAAAATTTTTCTAAACCGCTAAAAAAGAAGTTGCCTTCAATCATTGCGTTTTCATCCGAATCGCTACCGTGAACAGCATTTTCACCAATTGATTTAGCAAAACGCTTACGGATAGTGCCTTCTTCAGCTTGTGCAGGATTTGTAGCACCAATTAATTTTCTGAAATCTTCTACTGCATTATCTTTTTCTAAAATAGCTGCTACGATATAGTTGCTGCTCATAAATTCAACTAACTCACCATAAAACGGACGAGCACTATGAACGGCATAAAATTCGCCAGCTTTTTCAGCACTTAATTTTGTTTGTTTCATGGCTACAATTCTGAAACCTGCACCGCAGATTTGTTCTAAAATTGCACCTGTATGATTAGCTGAAGTTGCATCAGGCTTAATCATTGTAAAAGTTCTGTTACCTATCATTGTTATTTTTTTTGAATTGATTTTTAATTTTTTGGAGGCGCAAAAGTAAGCAAACCAATTCATTTAAACACAACCCAATGTAAACAAAATATAAATTATTCTTTTACAAATTTCCCGTTCAATACGTTACCATTTATATCAGTGGCTTTGATGAAATAAATACCCGAAGGCAAGTTTTCAGTATTCAGTTGGCAGTTTTCAGAAGTTAGTTTTTCAACTTTTATGTTTTGTTTTTGACCAATAACATTGGTTACAACAATTGTATTTACAGATAATTTACACAAAATACTTTTTCCACCACCCTTGAAATACTATAAGTGCCAAAAGTTATCTACCATGTATATGAACTCATGCTCTGAAATTTAACAACATTAGTAATATTGACTTAATATTTAATTGAAGGAGTTTTTTTTAAATTTTATATTGCGAAACAACAAACCTATATTTCAAAAAAAATCCCCAACAATTTTTTTGATGGGGATTTTTTTGAGGTTGTTTTTCAATTAATTCAAAGCGGCTTTTACCAAAGTGGCGGCTTCCTCTAACTGAATAGCGGATTGAACTTTTAAGCCTGATTTTTCAATTAAATCTTTTGCTGCTTCGGCATTAGTACCTTGCAAACGAACTATAATAGGCACTTTTATTTCACCTATATTGTTGTAAGCATCTACCACACCTTGCGCCACTCTATCACATCTTACAATTCCACCAAAAATATTTACCAAAATAGCTTTTACAGCAGGGTCTTTTAAAATAATACGAAAGCCAGCTTCAACTGTAGTTGCATTGGCTGAACCGCCTACATCTAAAAAATTGGCAGGTTCACCACCGCTTAATTTTATCATATCCATAGTGGCCATTGCTAACCCAGCACCATTAACCATACACCCTACATTGCCATCTAATTTTACAAAATTTAAATTGTATTCGCCAGCTTCAACTTCAGTAGGATCTTCCTCTGAAACATCTCTCATTGCTGCAATTTCTGAATGACGAATCAAAGCATTATCATCCAAACTCATTTTACAATCAACTGCAATTATTTTATCATCAGCTGTTTTAAACAATGGATTAATTTCTAACATAGCGCAATCTAAACTTACATAGGCCGTGTATAAATTGCTTACAAATTTTACACACGATTTAAAAGCATCACCACTTAACCCTAAATTGAAAGCAATTTTTCGAGCCTGAAAACCTGCTAACGGAGCACCTGGTTGTACCCATTCTTTAAATATTTTATCAGGGGTGTTATGCGCTACTTCTTCAATATCCATACCTCCTTCGGTACTGTACATAATCACATTTTTACCTTCGGTTCTATCCAATAAAATAGATAAATAAAATTCTTTAATTTCAGATGGGCCTGAGTAATAGGAATCTTTAGCAACAAAAATTTTGTTTACTTGCTTTCCAGCTTCACCTGTTTGAATGGTAACCAAAGTACCACCTAATAAATTGGTTGCAATTGTTTTTACATCATCAGCACTTTTAGCTACTTGAACGCCACGTTGTTCAGTGCCTATTACTTTGCCTTTTCCACGACCACCAGCATGTATTTGCGCTTTTACAACTGCAAATTTTGAATTGGTTGCTTTACTAATTTCTTGATAGGCATGAACTGCTTCATCTACTGTTGTGCATGCAAATCCTTCTTGAACAGGCACATCAAATTTTAATAATAATGCCTTGGCTTGATATTCGTGTAAATTCATTTTATGGTAAATATTTATTGATGCCAAACATAGTGCAACTATCTGTATTACACAAATTCAATGAAAGATATTTATACAATAAAATATTGTGGAATAGTAAAATGCTAATTTAGGGGTATATTTTTTTTAGGTACTATCTTTGAAAAAATATGCTTCATGAAACTCAATAAACATACCCTACATTTTTTTATTTTAATTCTATTTTTTAGCGCTACTATTGTTGTAAAGGCGCAACAGATAGGCATTTTAAAGCCAACTAATGAAATTTTGGTAGAAGTTACTGATACTATACCGCACTACGAAATTGAAAATTGGGTGGGTAAAAAAATATTGTTTTTACCTATCATCAATTCAAAACAAATGTATGATTATGTTTCATTTTTAGGAGGAAAAGGATTTAATGGCCGCCCCAAATATTCAGATTGTGTTGATCAAACTGCAACCGTTTTAAGTGTTAAAGCAGATAGCTTAATGCCTGATGAATATTTGGTTACCGTAAAAATGAATAATAAATCAAATGCAATTTATTATGGTAGAACCTATAACCACAGCCTTACAAGAGTAGTGCTGCAAGATGATATTGATTTAGCTGAAAAATTATTGAAAGGAAAAATATTTTGGATGAAGTTAGATTATGTATATAAATTCAGTGAAAAATTTGAGCGCAATAATATTAAGTATGGTTTTAGATTTAAGAAAATAAAAATAAA